>CAZLEK010000051.1:5991-17168 GCA_964558525.1 uncultured Candidatus Brevefilum sp. | reverse complement strand
TCGGGTTGGATGATTAAGGCATTCGTTGGGGACATGCCGGCAATTTCATTTTGAGAGTAGGGCAATCGCAAGATCCCCAAGAAAAGTTATGATTGAAATTCTTTTTATCCAAAGGGTGATCGATCGTATCTCTTCCCAACTTTCCGCTCTCGCCGCCGTCCCCGTCGGCAAAAAACCGCCATTTTGAATGCAAATATCTCTATTGAAAAAATATTTACACCTTCCTTACGCATTTCCCCGCAACGAGGACGTTGCGGGGAGCCAATTTTTTTCAATACCTCTAACTTTGCAATTGCCCTGGTTTTGAGGGTTCTTTATTCAGCTGGCTGCCTTAACAGTCGTTATAATTGCCTGAAACCGTCACAGTTCAAAGGAATCCAGCATGCCAAAATTCATTCCCGGCCTTAAGCTGTGTGAAGCCTTTTACGAGGAGGCCATCCGACCACTATTAAGTGAGCATCATCCCAGGCTATCCTATACAGCTGCACGGTTGGATTGGGGTTCGGATGTACTGAGTTTCGATACGCCTATGTCCATGGACCACGGCTGGGGTCCGAAGATGACCCTATACCTGGACCCCGAAGACCATGGCCAACTGCACCACAGCCTGGATGCGCTCTTCGCCCAATGCCTGCCCCTGCAGGTACGGGGTTTTCCCACCCATTTCGGTGAACCCCTTGCCGATGGCGGGGTGATGCAGAAAAAGGAATCCCACCCCATTCACCACATGGTGGTCATCACCACGCCCCAGAAATTTTTTCAAGACTACCTCGGCCTGGAGAGTGATCATCCCCTTGCTCCCACGGACTGGTTAAGCCTGCCCCACCAAAAATTGCGTACGCTGCAATCCGGACGCATCTACCATGATGATTTGGGCTTGGAAGAACGCCGCAAGCGCTTAGCCTGGTACCCGCAGGACCTGTGGCGCTACCTGATGGCCGTCCAATGGCAGCGAATTGACCAGGACGCGCCCTTTGTTGGCCGGGCTGGCAGCGTCGATGATGGGTTAGGCTCTCATTTGGTTGGGGCGCGCCTGGTTCGGGAGATCATGCGATTGGGTTTTTTATTGTCCAAGGTCTATCCACCATATGCAAAATGGTTTGGCAGCGCTTTTGATGCTCTATCTATTGCCGACCCGCTTCAATCAGTTTTAGAGCACGTCCTGAAGAGCCTCTCCTGGCAGGAACGTCAGGGATATCTCAGTGATGCCTATGCCATTTTAATGGCATACCATGCCAACTTAAAGATCCCCAGGGAAAGCTTCACAAATATCCCCTATTTCCACAACCGGCCCTTCCGGGTACCGGAAGGCAGCCGGTTTGTTGACGCCCTGCTTTCTGAAATCAGCGATCCTGAGGTGAGAGCGCTCCCCTGCCATCTTGGGAACGTGGATCAGATCAGCGACAACACCGATGTGTTGGAAGATCCCCAACGCTGCAGGGATCTGATCAAAGCCTTGCTTGAATAAAAACTGAACAAACGTCTTCAGGAACGACGGCAGCTGGAAGAAGGTTGTTGGTTCAAACCCCCGGCTCAATCCCCAAAGACCACGCCCACGTGCCGCGCGCCGATGATCCATGGGTGATCAAGGGGGATGGCTTTTTCCTCACCGACCACATCTTCCAGCGGGACACAGACGGCTTTTTCTTCCTGGTAGCCAACCATCACGCCGAATCGATCCTCTGCAACCAGGTCCGCCGCCCGGGTGCCCAGGTGCGTGGCCAGAACCCGGTCACTGGCGGAGGGCGCGCCGCCGCGCAGCAGATACCCCAAAATCGTGATCCGGCTCTCAATGCCTGTGATCTCCTCCAGCCGGTTCGCCAGCAGCAGCGTCTGGCCGGTGTATTTCTTTTTGAGCTTCATCATGCGTTCACGTCTGTCCTCCTGGGCATCGCCTTCATGCACTTTCCGGTTGATCTTCAAAGAGCGCTCAAAAAAGGCCACCAATTCTGAAGAATTGGCCCCTTCAGCCACCGCCACGATGCTGAACATCTTGCCGGCTTTATTCCGGTCCAGGATCGCTTTAGAAATTGTGTCAATGCTGTAAGGAATTTCGGGGATCAAGATCACATCCGCGCCGGAGGCAATACCGGCCCCCAGGGTCAGCCAGCCAACATTGCGCCCCATGATCTCCACAATGATGATGCGGTGATTGCTGTTGGCTGTGCTGTGCAGGCGGTCAATGGCTTCAGTGGCGATATCCTTGGCGGTATCAAACCCAATGGTGACATCCGTTTTAGGCACATCGTTATCAGCGGATTTTGGCAGAGTGATGACATTCAGACCGGCTTCCTTCAACCTCAGGGCGGCTTCTTGTGTCTCACGCCCACCAATGCAGACCAGCGCATCGAGATCATGAGCCTGGTATGCCTCCACAGCTTTTTGGGTGTTATCCACCAGCTCACCGTCTTGCTGCATTTGATGGGGGATCTCCCGGCTTGTTCCGAGGATCGTTCCGCCAGCCGTGAGAATATTGGACAGAGCATCCCCACTCAGGTCAATCGTTTTATCCGAGAGCAGCCCCCGAAAACCGTCGCGGAACCCAACCAGGGACATCCCGTGGGTGCCTCGGGCTGCTTTGCCAAACCCGCGAATGGTGGCGTTCAACCCCGGGCAGTCGCTGCCAGCGGTTAGAATGCCTACTTTTTTTGCCATGGTAGCCTTCCTTTGTCGTTGAATTTCCTATGAATACCATTATACTCAACCGCCACCCGATCTCATCCAGACTGTGGAAAAAACCTTCCACTTTCTTTCAGGGCATGGCGAATGAAAGCCAGCGTTTGATGAACTTTTTCCAGATCGGCTGGTTGGTAAACCCTGGCGTACTGGTTGGTCCTGGCGTCGAGAGCATCCTCAATCAACGGCTGCCATTGCATGTCGAGGGCCTGTTTTGCCCAGGCTGCGCCGGCTGGTTTTGAGTGAACCTTGCCAGTTTCCAATGATTGCAGCATCCGGCAATAGCTCAAGACGGCGAAGGCTTGCGCCCAGCGATTGTCGATCGGATATTGACCCGCAAGGATCTCCCCTCCCCAATCTCGCATGGTGTCCAAAATTTCAGTCTTTAACAAATCCTCGGGGACAGGCGGGAGCCAGGTTTTGGGGTTCGGCCCGGCGAGCACCAGGCCGCGCTCGCGCAGCACCCAGCGGTTGACCAGGGTATTGTCGTGCGGGGAGCGTTCGAAGTTCAAACTGCCGTTATCCAGATACCAAACCGGTTCATCCGCCCGGTCAAGGTCTCCCAGGACATCTTTGGGAAAATAGGACCCTTCCAGATGGCGGGCATAATCGCAGTTCAATGTAAAAACCCGTGCATGCACGACACGCAGCGGTTCTAATTCGTTCGGGTGAAGGTCTTTCACAATCACGATATTGAAATCGACATCGCTTTCCGGGTCCCACCCGCCGTGGGCGAAGGAGCCGCCCAAATATGCGCCGAAAAAGTTCTGGCCCAACAGCGGTCGAATGCCATCAAGCAGGGTTTTAAGGACGCACTTGAGATCCTGGTTGGGGACTTTATTCATGGGGGATTCCTCACTGTTGAAAAACTTTGTCTTCCCGGGCTGAATGACAGCTGACCTAACTATGATACACTAAATCAGTTCTCAAAAACAAAAGCGATTTGATCCCCTATGGTTCACTCAGGAAGCAAACAAAAAAAGAAACCAGCACAGTCTCAGTCCGCGGCAGCGCAGCTGACCCACTGGCAGGTTCAACTTGAGGGCGAATGGTCCGCGCAGGAGGCAGAACGTGTCCTGCATGTCTTCCATGAACTCTCAGAAATCACCGGGGGGCAATCAATCGGCGCGTTATTCAACGGCCAGGCCACCACGCTTCATCACAGCGGCCGCCCCGGTCGGGTCGGATGGACCCGCGGCTCACAAATCTACCTGGATGGGGCTTGGACTGATTGGACCCTGGCCCACGAGCTGGGGCATCGCTGGAACAACGCCTGGGACCGCCAGCCTGAGAGGACTCTGCGCAAAAGCCTGCGCGCTGGGAGATGGGAATGGTTAAAACGAGGGTGGCGCCAGTTTGAAAAGTGGCTGGAAAGAACCTTAAAACAGCTGAATATCAACAGCCGGTTAGATTGGCGGATTTTGTGGTATCACCCCGGGGATGCTCCACCACCCTGCGGTGTGGACCGGAACTTCAACGCCAGCGAAGACCTGGCGGAGAGCTTTGCGGCAGCGATCTTTCAAGACGATGCCCAAAGCAGGGCCCGTAAGGCATCTGAGAGATCTGGAAAGGTGGGCAGGACCTGGAACTGGCCGCTTGCCTTCGCCCAATTTTCTGAAACGCAGCGCGGTCAAGTCTTGATCCACCTGCTCAAAACCCTACCCGCCAAAGAAAAAAACCCGGATCAGCCCCAGTAATCCGCCGCCCAAAATCAGCCAGGGAGCATTTAGCTCATACCGCAGCAATAAGAACAAGGCCAGGATCGAAACCCCCACGGTCAGCGGATCCACCAGGGCCTCCGCGCCGATCTCCCAGGTCACGCCGGCCATCAACCCCAGGGCCGCAAAATTGACCCCATCCAGGAAATACCCGGCGCGCGGGGATTGGCGCAGTTTCTTGAGCAAGGGGTGGGTCAGGGCCACAAACAAAAAACCCGGCAGGAACATCGCCAAAGTCGCCAGGAGGGCCGCCGGGAATCCCCCGGTGACATAGCCCACAAAAGTGGCGGTAGTGGAGAGCGGCCCGGGGGTCACCTGGCCGACTGCGATCGCATCCAGCAGCTGACCCTGGGTCAGCCATCCCAGCCGATGCACCAGATCGTCCTGGATAAAGGCCAGCAGAACATACCCGCTGCCGTACATCAAAGCCCCGGCTTTAAGAAACACCCAGAACAGCCGCAAAAGGCTAAAATTCTCAGGATCTGCAACCCGGCTCAAGGGTACTGAAATCCCCAAGCCAGCCAAGGTGAACAAGCTCAAGGGGGCCTGCTTTAGAAAGGTGATCGCAAACAGCAAGGCGCCCCCCACCAACAGCAAGGGTAAAGGCCCTATTCCCAAAAGATAAGCTGCAAACACCGCGGTGGACACCAGCAAACCCAAAATCTGTTTCAGCCGGGGTTTCAGGATACCGACCAGCGCAGAAACCAGGATGGCAATCACCACGGGCTTGATCCCGTACAGGACCCCGTTGAGAACGGGCAGCGATCCCCAGCGAACGTAAGCCCAGGCGAAACCGAGCACAATCCCCATGGCGGGCAGGATGTAACACACACCGGCCAGGATCAGCCCCAGCCAGCCGCCGTTGCGGTAGCCGATGTGGATGGCCAGTTCAGTGGCATTGGGACCCGGGATCAGGTTGGTCATCCCGAGCAGGTCGAAGAAATCATCCTCACCCAGCCACTTGCGCCGCAGGACAAACTCCTGCCGCATCATGGCGATCGCCGTGGCCGGACCGCCAAAAGCGACAAAACCCAGCTTAAGGAAGGAGAACACAAGCGGGCTGAGCCGATTATGCTGCGATCCAGCGGCGTTCTTCATCATGCTTATAAATCTTTTTCCACGGGTTCCTGATCACTCTCCAGAGGTTTCCCTTTGGAGACGTTGTTCTTTTTCACGGTGCAGGGCCTGAACCCGGTTTCTGACCTGGTCCATGTAGTCCCCCTTGAGCGGATAAAGGATCAACATCCCGATCCCAATCAGCATGGCGGCCCCCGGCAGCAGCCCAACAATGGACCGGATCCCAAAAAGGGCCGCTTCGGGCTGCGCGAGGAAGATCTCACCCAGATTTTGCTCGCGGGTGACAAAACCGCTGATCTCCAGGATCCAGGCCGTCAGGAAGATCGCCAGGGACTGGGCCGGTTTGGTCACCAGGGCGTTCACGCCAAAGAAGGCGCCCTCCCGGCGTGCGCCTGTGCGCAGCTCGTCTTCATCGGCAATTTGACCGACACAAATATTGTTCAGAATTTGCGTTCCGCCAAAGCCAATTCCGGCCAAACCCAGGCAGACATAGATCAAGACCGTGGAAGGCGCAAACGTCAAACCGATCAAGCCCAGGGCTCCGATCCCCAGGTAAAGCTGAACCGAAGGCGCCACGCCCAACCGCTGCACAAAAAACTTGGACACCAGCACCCCCAACACCATGGGCGCAAAGATCGCCGCCAGGAGGTTGATGGTGCTGGACTGGGTCACATAATCCGCCAGGTAAAAAATCGAACCGGTGACGATTGCCAAACTGAAGGTGGACATGAAATTCTCCACCACCCAGATGATGAAAGATCGGCTTTTGAAGGTTTCCTTGACGGATTCCCACAAACCTAACGGCCGCTCGGACTGGCTGATCGCCGGTTTCTCTTTAAGGATGAAACTGGCGGCAAAGATCAAGCCGGCGCCAATCAGGCCTAAAATCCCCATTGCGACCTGCAAACGCACCAGCGTGATGTCCGCCCCGGCCTTGGGGCGAAACATTTCTGGGATCAAGAAGCCCAGCAGGTAGGCCAGCAGCCCGAACAACCCGGCGTAAACCTGCATGGCGCTGCGGCCCTCGTCGGTCTCAGCAATCTCCGGCAGCAAAGATACGTTATTTAAACCAACAATGGTATACGCGGTATCATAAAGCAGCATCACCACCAGCATCCACCAGAACTGAACGAGTTCGGGGGCCGACTGCGGCGCCATCCAGACCAGGAAAAAGGTCAGCGCTAAAAAGGGCGAGGTGAACCGCAAGAAAGGGATCCGCCGTCCTAATTTGGAGCGGGTCCTGTCGGAAAGGAAACCAAAGATGGGGTCGTTGATCGCGTTCCAGATGGCATAAGCAACCGAGGCGATCCCAATCCAACGCGCCGAAAGCCCGAGGTAGTCCTGGTAAAAGATCGTCAATAGGGACGCATAGGTTCCTGAAATTGTGAGTGAACCCAGGCTGCTCAAGCCAAAGAACAATTTAAATTTAAAGGGGACCTTTTCCGTAGAATGATCCTGTTTTTTCACCAGTGCCTCCTTGTTGGGTTGCGACGCGTGGATCGCGTTTTTATTCTTCAAGCTGTTCGAGTTGAGCTTCTTTTTCTGCGTGCATTACCAAAATCTTTTCCTTCAGCCTAACCAACCGGTCGCCTTTAATTGGGAAGAAGATTAAAATGATTGCGCTGACCAACATCGCCAGCCCGGGGATCAACCCCACAATCATGCGGATCCCAAGCAAGGCTGAGCCAGGCTGATTCAGGAAGATCTGCCCCTGGTTCATCGCCCGGGTGATGAAACCCGATTGTTCCAGGATGAAGGCCGTTAGGAACAAGGCCAGAGATTGGGCTGGTTTGGTCAGCAGCGCATTGGCCCCATAAAAGGCGCCCTCCCGTCGGTTGCCGGTGCGGACCTCGTCATCATCGATCACGTAGGCCAGGATGTTGTAGGTGATCGTTTGCTGGCCTGAAAGCCCCAAACCGGTGATCACCAGGCTGATCGGGATCAAATTCACCGGCAGAAAGGCCAGAGACACCAATCCCGCGCCGCCCACGATCAGGTAAATCTGCTGCGCCCGCAGCAGGCCAAATTTCATCACCATCGGATTGGCCAGGGGGATTCCCAGGCCCAGGGGAATGAACAAATACAACATGAGCACGATCGTGCTGGTTTGGGTGACATAATCCGCCAGGTAAAAAATCGACCCCGTGGCCATGGCGTTCATCAAGGTCAGCAGGAAATTCATCGAAACAAAAATCCAGAAGGATTTATTCGTCAACGTGTACCGCAAGGACTGCCAGAAAACAAGCGGCTTATCCACCAGGGCGAATTCCCGGCGTTCCTTTACTTTCAAAGTGGTCAGGATGATCAAAAAAGCCCCAATAATGCCCACGGCCACCATTGAAAGCTGCAAACTCAACAAGGTATTCGCCGCCCCAGGTTGAGGACGGAAAAGGTCAGGCAGCAGGAACCCAAACACATATCCTAACAAGCCAAACAAAGCTGATGAGATCGAGAGCTGGTTGCGTTCAACATCCGATTCAGACAGTTCTGGCATTAAAGCCCCATGCACCAGACCAATGATCGTATAACATGTGTCGTAGAGCAGCATGGTGACCAGCATCCACCAGAAAAGGGCTGGCTCCCCCACCCCTTGCGGCGCAAACCAGACCAGAATGAAGGTCAAGCCTAGAAAAGGGGCTGTGAATCTCAAATATGGGATCCGCCGGCCGAGTTTTGAGCGCGTGCTGTCCGTGATGAACCCAAACAAGGGATCGTTGATCGCATTCCAAAGGGCGTAAACGGCTGAAGCGATGCCAATCCACCGGGCGGACAACCCCAGGTAATCCTGATAAAAAATGGGAAGAAGGGCAGCAAAAATGGACGAGATGGTAGCGGAGCCAAGTGAAGCCAACCCGTAGAAGAATTTCGTTTGGAAGTTCAACCGTTTTTTAACAAGAACAGATGACGTCATTTCAGATCCTTTGAATGGCAGGTGAGTCTCTCCAATGGCTCTAATTTTACATGATATTCCCACTCGGAATGATCGCAGGCTATAATGAACTTCAATGAATTCTAACACGACAGATGTTCTCTTACTGAAAAAGGTTTCAGCCTGAACCAGGGGAGAATGACACCGTAACTGGAGACCCATGCCCAAAACGACCTTTTTCAACCTCCCGCAGGAAAAACAAAGCCGTTTGTTAACCATTGCGGCAAAAGAATTTGCAGCCCATCCATATGATGCCGCCTCAATTTCAAAAATCGTGCGCCAGGCTGGGATCGCCAAGGGAAGTTTTTACCAATATTTTGAAGACAAACAAGACCTATATCAGACACTGGTGAAATCAGGCACAGAAGCCAAACTGGCTTTGCTTGAGAGACTCCCCACCACAAAGTCAAAAGGCGATCTGTTTGATTACTTCAGACGGCAGTTCCTGGGAACCGCGCTGTTCGAGGTACAACAGCCAGATCTGGCCCAAGTCCTCTACCGGGCTTTTGTTGAGGAAGTTCCCTTCCCGGAGATGACCGAGGAACTTCGCCGGCGAGGGACAACCCAGTTCTTCAAGCAGCTGATTGCTCAGGGCATCACCCAAGGGGAAGTCGCCGTGTGGGTCGACCCAGAAAGCGCTGCATTTTTACTGGAATTGATTTTTTACCAATTTGGCAAGCACCTGATCAGGCGATTAAACCTCAGCGATCCCAACCGCGCGGCAGAAGCCATCCTGGAAGACGGCCGGGCAGCTCACATTCTGGACAACATGATGGACCTGCTTGAAGCTGGCCTGAAGCGGGATCCCCAGCAGCGGCGCGATTTCTTCCCTAAAGATTAACCCCACCTATCTCGAATCAAAAAGACCGCTTCTTTTCATCAGCAGTCTTTTTTTAGTGTTCACCATTCAGCCTGCACGCTATTCGTGATGGTTATTGAATTCCTGAATGAATCCCTCTTTCAGTAAATAGGCAATGATCTCGCGGGCATTCTCTTTGGGCGTTTTGCCAACGGTTTTAACCTGGACCTCCGGTTCGATCGGCCGTTCATAGGGGTCATCGATACCAGTGAAGTTCTTGATCTCACCCGACCTTGCCCGGGCGTAGAGACCTTTGACGTCACGAGCTTCACAGACATCCAGGGGCGTGTCCACAAACACCTCAATAAAGTGTCCTTCGGGGATCATCTTGCGGGCTTCGCGGCGAGCCTGGCGGTAGGGGCTGATCGCCGCGCAGACCACGGCGCCGGTGTGACGCACGATCTCACCCGCCACAAAGCTGATGCGGAGAATATTGGTGTCGCGATCTTCTTTGCTGAAAGTCAACCCTTTGGAAAGATGGGTCCGCACCACATCGCCGTCCAGAACGGTGGGGTTGCGCCCGTATTCCTGGAGCATGTTGATCAGGTGCTTGGCGATCGTCGACTTGCCTGCACCGCTCAGTCCGGTGAACCAGATGCAGAAGCCCTGTTTATGCCGTGGGGGATGGGCCTCCAGTAGAATTTGGGCGGATTCTGCACGCGTGAACCATTCCGGCAGCGGAAGGCCCTTGGCCAGGTAGTCCTCGCGCACCTGGGTGCCGGAGATCATGGCCACATTGGCGCCTTCGGGAACCTTTGAAGCCAGTTCGTAGCGGTCTTCATCCGGCAGGTACACCATCAGCTCAAAGGGCACCATCTTGACCCCGACCTGTTCCTCAACGCTGGTGAGTAATTCCTGCGCATCGTAAGGGCCGTAGAACGGGTCTCCCTGGCTGTCGACACCGGGGCCGGCGTGGTCGCGGCCGACAATGAAGTGGTTGGCGCCGTAATTCCGGCGGATGATCGCATGCCAGACCGCCTCGCGGGGGCCGCCCATGCGCATCGCCAGGGGCAGCAGCCCCAGCAGGGTGTTGTCAGCATAATAATTTTCAACCAGGGATTTGTAGATTCGCACACGGGTATAGTGATCCACATCCCCGGGCTTGGTCATCCCCACTACGGGATGGATCAACAGGCTGCCGCCGATCTGTTTGCTGGCGCGTTTGGTCAGCTCTTCATGGACACGGTGCATGGGGTTGCGGGTTTGAAAAGCAACAACATGGGCATTGCCCATGGCTTCTAACCGCTGCCGGGTCTCCCTCGGCGTCAGGCGCAATTCGGTAAAATCGTCATAGCTGGGCAGGTTGAGGACGTGTAATTCGCCAGAGAGGCACAGGTCTCCCCAACCCGCCATTTCTGAAACGATCGGGTGTTTCCAATCTGTGGTACCGTAGACCTTTTCAGCTTCTTCTTTCCAATTGAAGCGAAAGATTTCTTCCAGGCGCATCACGGCCATGATCTGGTTGTGCACATCCCGCAGCGTGACCCATTCGGCCTGGTCAGGCAGGTCTTCCTTATCGATGGTCAATGTGATCGGGATCGGCCAAATCGTCCCATCCGCCAGGGTCATCGCATCCAATACAGATTGGTAATCATCCTGGCCCATGTAGCGGTCCAGGGGTGAAAAGCCCCCCACTGTCAGGAGTTCCAGGTCATGGGTCTGGCGCGGGGTCAGCTGGACGGTTGGGTAGGTGCTGGCCAGTTTGATGTGTTCTTCCCGTTCAGCGCCCTTGACCATCAGGTCAACCAGGTGGCCGCCATAGGGGGGTATGAGTTGTTCATTTTGGTTTTGCATGCTTGAAAGAGAATCCTTTTCGTGTTCAATTAAACGGTTTTTATTGTAACATGTCCTAAGCATAAAGTGAAATCTCTGGACAGAGGGTGCAGGGCAATCGCAAGCTCTCCATGAAAAGTTATGC
>CAZLEK010000051.1:0-5891 GCA_964558525.1 uncultured Candidatus Brevefilum sp. | reverse complement strand
TGATGCGTCCTTATGGCTCAGCGTTCAGCAGCGACCAATAGATTGAGGATCATGGGAACATTTTGATGCACCGTTGGTGTTTCCGGTTTCTTGGTGAACTTGGAAAAATGATTCCATTCGCCCCAAAATACAACCCCACCTCGGGATGGCGGGCCACACAAGTTTTCAGACCAGGGCAAAATTGCGCTTCGTCATCGGGATTGTCTTCCAGGATAAAAAAAGACTATAATCATCGTGTGAGGGAAAAATCGAAGTTATCCTGATGAAATGAGGTTGATTGAGATCCTACACCACATCAGGAGATTTTAACTAGACCATCTCGCAATGCCGCCAAATGATTTCGCCGAAGCCAAGGGACTGTCCACCCTCCTCAGGCAAACACAACCGTCTCCAAAATAACCGCCTGAATGTCCGCAGGAGAAACCAGGCTGTTTAATTCACCCGTTTCTCACGATTGACTCAAAATGTTAGGGCGACGGATTTCGTGTGAACGAACCTCACAGATCCGAGCAACGCCAGGATGTAATAAAACAAATTTGCCTAATGACCAACAGCAGCCCCCAGCACACCCTAGGGAGAAAAAATGAAACTTCTTTTTGTTACGGCACGATGGGATCCACGCGATCCAGACAGCGGATCCGGTGTGAACTACAACGCGTATGTCGAACTGCAGCACAGAATTGGGGAGATTAAAATCGCCGGTCCCTTTGAATCCAAACTCACATTCGCTGAAAGGGTCGTAAGAAAAGTTGGCAGTTGGTTCACATCCAGGCGTCTGATCAAATTTTACCCTTCGTATGTCAGGCGCAGCAATCAGGTCGTTCAGGAAATGATCGACTCCTACCAACCGGATGTCATCTTTTCAAAAGCCTCCATTCCGCTGGTTAATGTAAAGCTGTCATCAGCGTTCATTTATATCTGTGATTCGACAGTAAAATGGACGACAGATCATTGGCCCTTGTTTTCATCCCTTGGAACGAAATTAATGGAGAAATGGGAGCAAAAGGTCATCAACAAAGCCAGTCACATCATCACCTTCAGCCGGGCCAATGCCGATGTGCTTGAGCGGTATTATCAAATTCCTGGGGAACGGATCACAGTGCACCCCATCCCTTCTTCTTTGCCCCATCACGACGACGACTTCCAAGAAAAACCCATTAACCACGGGAATACGTTGAAGCTGCTTTTAGTCGGTAAAGAATACCATCGTAAAGGGGTTGATATCGCCATTGAAGCCACACAGCAGTTGAATGCTGCTGGCATCCCAACCGAATTAAGAATCGTGGGTCAGGATAATGCGGATTTTGATCAGGTGAGATTCATGGGTTTATACGAAAAGAAAGACCCCACGCAATTGAAGAAGTATATCGAAAATTACCGCTGGGCAAATTTCTTGCTTTTCCCTTCGCGTTTTGATGCCGCAGGCATCGTCCCCTCAGAAGCGGCTGGATTCGGCGTACCAACCATCACCAATGCAGCTGGCGGGCTTGCGACAACGGTCAAAAATGGCGTCTCAGGCGTGGTCCTGGAAAAGCACAGCCCGGCATCCGAATATGCCCGCGTCATCCAGGATTACTGGTCGCACCCCGATGAATACATGGCCCTCCGCCGCAGCACCTATGCCCGTTACCTGGCGGAATTAAACTGGAATGCGCTTGGCGAACGAATTTATTCGATCATCCAAGAAAAAACACAGGCCACAGCCCTTAAGTGATCTCACTCCGTAAAACTATCGTAGAGGGTGAACACCTTCAGTGAGCGGCTTAGGTCGTCCACTGTCCAACCCTCTGGTAAGGGGCAAGTCACCCGAGCCGTCTCACCGGGAAGGACGTCGAAGTAATTGTCGCTGAAGACGATATCCGCCTCATCCAGTGAAAGTTCCACATAACGAGCCAAAACGCCGGCGTCCAGCTCAATGATGGCTGCGTCACCTTCCCCTGCCAACACACAAGTCTTGATTTGTGGATCGGTGTATCGGACATGTTTGTTGCGCACGAAGGTCGCCAATTGGGTTGCCAACAGCTTTCCTTCCTGGACCATTTGGGCAACGAAGACCGTCTCCCGTTTTTCGGGCAACGTCAGACGGCTGAAGGCCTTCTCAAAGGCTAATTTCGAGGATCGGGGTTCAAGGCTGACTTCCATTTCACCGGATTCCAACACTTCCCCATCCAGGCGCATCAAGCGCCAGTGAATCGCGCCCTCCCAACCTTCGCGCAAATCATTGGTCAGGTAGACCCGCATGGTAGCAGCCGCCTGATCGTCCTCAATGGAAAGCAGCAGGGGTGAATAAAACTTACGGCTGGCATAATGCAGCGCTTTCCAACGCCCGAAATAATCCAGGCTGGACCAGGAGGCAACCGGCCAGCAGTCATTCAACTGCCAGTAAAGCGTGCCGCTCACCCGGTGATTGTTCCTGCGCCAATGCTCAACGCCGTAACGGATCCCTTCAGCCTGCAGGACCATGGTGAGATAAACCAGCGAAGGAAAATCCACCGGCATCATGTAGTGCAAGGCCATCTGGCCCATGAACAAAGCGCTGGCGTAATGGCTGCGTTGGTGGTGCTCAATCATATAATCCGTCAGGTTCCAGTGGTCTTCACTGGCGTAAGCGGCGATGGTCTTTAATGGGGGCAGAGACTGAAAGCCAAATTCGCTCATGAAGCGCGGGTACTGCTCGCGGTAGGCGCTGAAGGGTTTGGCCCCGTGCCAGACCTCCCAATAATGGGCGTCCCCCTGATGATTGCTGTTGGCGTCCTCAAAGGGGGTTCCGGAGGTTGGTGAGCTGTACCAGTAAGGGGTATCGGGGTCCAGTGCTGCCACCCAACCCGGAAGCGTCTCGTAAAAGAACTTCCGGTAGGCTTCCCGGAGATCACGATATTCTTCCTGATCCCATCCCCAGGCTTCCCAGCCCCAATCCATCTCATTGTTCCCGCACCATAAGGCCAGGCTGGCCCGGTGGCGGATCCGGCTGACATTGTCACGAACTTCGGCTTGAAGGTTGGCAATAAAGGCCGGGTCATTAAGAGGATAAATACTGCATGAAAAGATAAAATCCTGCCAGACGAGGATTCCCAGGCTGTCGCATAGATCGTAGAAGTCCTCACTTTCATAAAAGCCGCCCCCCCAAACACGAAGCATATTGTGATTGGCTTTGGCGGCATCCCCTAACAGCGCTGCCAGCTGGTCCCGGGTGATCCGCGTGGGGAAGGAGTCGGCGGGGATCCAGTTGGAACCTTTGGCAAAGATTGGCACTCCGTTGACAACGAAAGTAAAACTTTGCCCGAAGTCATCAGAAGTCTGCCTAAGCTCTAACCGGCGCAATCCCAACTGGTAATCCCGCTCGTCCAGGATTTCCTCTTCCTCCGTCCGCAGCGATACCTGGGCCTGGTAAAGGGGCTGATCGCCGTACCCATTGGGCCACCACAAATGGGGGTCAGGGAGTTCAATCCGGGCGGTGGCGGAACCATTCAGGAATTTACAAGAGGTGGCAAAAGTTTTCCCTTCGGGATCACGCAGTGTCAGGCACAGCTGGATATGGGCGTCAGCCCATTCCACAAGGCCAGCCTCAGCCGAAACGGTCACGCGGCCATCATAATGATGTTCTTGTGTGATGTGAACCGTATCCAGTTTGGCGGTGGTGTAACCCAGCAGCCAGGCGTCTTTCCAAACCCCGATCGGCGGCAGCTTCGGGCCCCAATCCCACCCCCACTGGCAAGGCGCCTTCCGCAAATAGGGCGCGCCAGGGAGTGACTCGCCGGGCGCGGGTAAAGGCGCTGCCGCTTGCAAGGGTTTCACGTAATTTACCGGCGATCGGAATCGGATCTGGATTTCGTTCTCCCCAGGACGCAAGAAAGACTTAACCTCCCAGGTAAAGGTCCTGAAAGCGTTATCTGTCTCTCCTAAAAGGGAGCCGTTCAATTTAACCTGTGCGAGTGTATCCAGTCCATCAAAGCGCAGGAAGATCTGATCCTCCCCAAGCAAATCCCTGGGGACATCCATAAGGCCCTTAAACTCCCAATCGTTTTCTGCGACCCAAAAGACCGCTAATTCATTATCCGCATCGAAGGGGTCTGGAATCTGTCCGGCTGCCATCAAGGCCAGGTGAACTTCGCCAGGCAAATTCGTCGACAGCCATTGCTCTTCGCCAGCTTTTCGCAGCTGCCATGCGCCTTCACTAAGCTTTAGAACCCGCATTTTAAGTCCTTCCTCTCCGAAATCTTGATTTGGATCTGCTTTACTCTATTCTAACAAAGAAACTGGCGGATGGTCGATGGAAACTTTTGTGATCAGGTGATTGCTACCGTTCACATCAATCGGCCATAGGAACATGCACTGTGGATCATCCCGCCAGCTCACTTTGTGAACTTGATGGTGTCTCAGTGCGGCGCTTCCTATCGGCGCCAGCAAGAGGTTGATTCATGGAGACCGGCGATCATTTTCCCGGGCCGGTGGGGACACCCGCCAGAACGAAGCTGACGCCTAATTTATATGATCCCGACGTATGGCTCTATGAGGAAAAATAATCCCTTCCATACCCATTAAATGCAAGCACAAAAAAACATGACTATCCGGCATCGTTCTCGCTCCGTCAGGAGATCGAGCCAAATCGAAACGGTTACCTCTTTGGTTCTGGCTTGTCCAGGTTAGGAAATTCGGAAGGACAATTTTAACTGCTGCTTTGGAGAATAAAAGAATTATAATCAGGAATGAGCATTCGTTTTTTCCAAGAGAAGGAGAACCCGATGATTGAAATGACCCGAACAAGAAAAATGGTTTTTATCGCCCTGATGGCCTTGTTCCTGGGAACCCTGGCCTGTTCAGTGGACTTTGGAAACGGTGGGGGCGATCAAGACGCCAGCACCCAGCAAACCCTGGCAGCATTGCAGTTGACCCAAAATGCACTGGAAAACCAGGAGCCGCCCGTGGCGCCTACGGAGGAAGCGCCTGTTCCACAAACGGAGGAAGCCGCCCCAGAGGAGATCACGGAAGAACCGCCTGATATCCTCTACGAAGGCATCGGCTTCTCCTTTGGCCCCAATATCGCTCAAAATGTGACCCCTGCCACCATTCAGGGACAGAACCTGGGTGAGGAGAGCATGCCTTCGGAGACCTATCCCACACATTTTGAATTCAACTTTGATGCCTATGCGGTTGGCAATCACTTCCACAACCCAAGGATCCTGATCTACCCTGTGGCTGATTACCAGTCCATCAGCCCCTATGCTGCGGACATCATCGATAACTTAAAACAGACCTTGATCACCCAGCCCGGCGGCGGTCCCATCAGCGACCTGCCCTTCCTGCCGATGTGGAACGCAGCCCAGATTTTTTCAGCCCGGGTGAGTTATTTTGACTTCCAGAACGGCTCTGGGGTTCGGTACCTGGCCATGTACGGCCAGGCCCTCTGGCCGGTGGACAATCAAAACCTGTTCTACACCTACCAGGGCCTGACGAGTGACAACCGCTATTACCTCGCCGCCATCCTGCCCGTCACCCATATGGGTCTGCCCAACGAGGGCCAGGTGGATGACTTCATCGCCTTTGAAGAAAATTGGGACACATATATTGCAGACACACTGGCCTGGCTCGAGGCCCAGGATCCCAACACCTTCTTCCCCAGTCTGAACGACCTTGATGCCATGATGGCTTCCTTTGAGATCAACCGCTGACCAGAAACGAATGCGGTAGGATGAGTGGTGAAGAAAAACAAATTTGGAAGTGAAAGGAATCAGGATGAAATCCTATCGCAAAGAACTATGGTTCAAGGCCCCCTCGCGCCGCGCCTTGATCAACATCACCCCGCAGGTGCGGGAAGCATTGGCGGAGAGCGAGATCCAGGAAGGACTGTGCCTGGTCAACGCCATGCATATCACCGCCTCGGTATTTATCAA
>CAZLEK010000050.1:0-17341 GCA_964558525.1 uncultured Candidatus Brevefilum sp. | reverse complement strand
ACACCAAGGACACCAGGGAAAGATTTTTAACACCAAGGACACCAGGGAAAGAGTTTTAACACCAAGGGCACCAGGGAAAGATTTTTAACACCAAGGACACCAGGGAAAGATTTTTAACACCAAGGACACCAGGGAAAGAGTTTTAACACCAAGGGCACCAGGGAAAGATTTTTCACACCAAGGGCACAAAGGAAAGATTTTTCACACCAAGGACACCAGGGAAAGATCTTTCACACCAAGGGCACCAAGGAAAGAATATTCACACCAAGGGCACAAAGGAAAGAATATTCACACCAAGGGCACAAAGGAAAGATTTTTCGTAACTGCTCAGCCTGATAAACAATTTGGTAAAGAGTAAAAAAATATCCTAATGTGATATTTCAGATGCGCTCAAATGCCATTCACTGAGCCTTAGGTGTAGGAAAGAAGAACCTGCTCAGGAAACAAATTGCCTGGAATAGTGAAGATGACTATCATTTTAGTAGAAAACTCATTTTCTTAGTGACCTTTGTGTGTACTTTGTGTCCTCATCGTGCCCAAAGGGTATTGTGTTAATTTTTTGCCTAATGCCTGAGTAGACACGATTTTTTACACCAAGGGCAAAAGGGGGAAGAAAAATATCTCCAGGGCACCAAAAAATTCTAGACCCTGACTTTCTCACATTCCCCATTTTTCAGGTGTTTTTCGGATGAAAAATGGATTTTCAGGACACTAAATTGAACCTGGGAGGCCAAGAAAATAAAGACTTGTCAAGAAGTGCATTTCTTGAAACCATGCTTGATAGGTTAATCAAATCGACCATCGCATTCCGGAGTGAGACCTTTAGGTCGACTGAATAAAGTTTGAAACGGGCTAAATCCAATCAAATCAACGTCTACCCATTGTCGCATAGGGTTAGGCGCCTTCCATTTCCGGATGAGATCTCAACCAGTCGGGCTAACCCTCAGGCACTTCGCGCTCAGGGCAGGGTGAGGGCGACACAATATAATTTGCGCACGAAGGGCTTGACCCACGATTGCCGCAAAGTCCTCGTTGTGGATTGCCTTGGCTGGGTCGGGTTCGGGCGGCTTATGATGGGCGCCTGATACCGGTTGATTATTCTGACGTTACAATTCCTGTCATTTAAATGTCGAAACATGGTTAAAGCTTTCTCAACAGGATGTGCTAAAATTCCTCACATGACAGACTTGATCCTGGCCTCCACATCCCCGCGCAGAGCAGCCCTCCTTTCTCTGTTCGGGTTCTCCTTTAAGGTTCACCCGGCGGATATCGACGAAAGCCAACTGGCCGGGGAAAGCCCGCCGGAGTATGTGCTGCGTTTGGCCAGGCAGAAGGCACAAAAGGTCGCCGGAGAGCTGGATGGGTTGGTCCTGGCTGCGGATACGACCGTGGCGGATGGCGAAGAACTCCTCGGTAAGCCGGAGAATAAAGCCGATGCCAGAAGGATGCTGCGCCAATTACGCGGCCGGGTTCACCAGGTTTACACCGGGATCGCGCTGATCGACACTGAAACTGGAGAAACTTACCAAGACGTATGCCGGACGGACGTCCCAATGAGGAGCTATTCCGATGCTGAGATCGAGGCGTATATTGCCACCGGAGATCCAATGGACAAGGCGGGGGCCTATGCCATTCAGCATCCGGGCTTTCAGCCGGTTGAGGGATTAGAAGGGTGTTTTGCTTCGGTGATGGGGCTGCCGATCTGTCTCCTGATCCCGGGTTTGCGCCGATTTGGGCTTGAAATCCCGCCGGATATGCCCGAACGCTGCGAATCTTACCTGGCATATCGCTGCCCCACCTTAACCCAAGTCGTTCAGCAAGGATGAGGGGGACGATGCAGTCCCGACATTCTCTTATCTTGGTATTCCTGCTCTTATTTACCAGCCTGAGCGCTTGCGTCGCGCACAACCTGGAAGTACCGGCAGGTGGGGAAGGTTACCAGGGGGATGTTTCTGCCACAGCCGCGGCCCAAATGGTCGTTGATCGCTTTCTGGAAGCCTGGCAGGTTGAGGACTACGCAGACATGTATGCCCTGCTGTCAACTTTGAGCCAGGACGCCTTAAGCCTTGAGGATTTCACCCACGCCTACCAGGATGCGGCCAATGCGCTGACCCTGGAAACATTATCCTTTGAGACGCTCTCTGCCCTGGCGGGATCGCGGCAGGCTGAAGTTGCCTTTCGGGTTGAATTTAATACCCTGCTGCTGGGCCAGATGGCGCGGGAGAATGTGATCCACCTGGCGCTTGAGATGGGCGTGTGGCGTATTCAATGGGAACCAGGCCTGATCCTGCCGGAATTGGAGGGGGGGATGGGTTTGGAATTTGTGCACCAAGCCCCTTCCCGGGGCCGGATCTTTGACCGGCAGGGAGCCCCGCTGGCCTCTTATGAAAATGCGATTGCCATTGGGGTGGCGCCGGGTGAGCTGGACCCCGCACAGGCGGATCTGGTTTATGAGACCCTGGCCGCCCTCAGCATTTACGAGCCCGAAACGCTGCGCCAGATGGTCGCTGACACGCCAGCGGATTGGTATCTGCCGATCGTTTCACTCTCCCAGGCCGAGGTCCAGCCCTATGTGGAGACCCTGCGCAGCCTGCAAGGTGTGCGGATCAACGAGTTTCGCGCCCGGTATTACGTGGACGGCGGGGTGGCGCCGCATGCTTTAGGTTATATGGTGTATATCCCTGAGGAGGATCTGCAGGAATACCTGCGGTTGGGCTATCGTCAGGATGAGCGCATCGGGGGCGCCGGGCTGGAGGCAGCTTATGAAGCGGCGCTTTCCGGCCAACGCGGAGGGGCTTTGTATTTGATGAGCCCGGAGGGTGAGATTCAGTCTCTGCTGTCCGCCAGCGACCCCGAACCCGGGCAGTCTCTCTATACCACCCTGGATAAAACCTTACAGCTGCGCCTGCAGGAATCGCTTGGTGACCAGCGGGCAGCCGTGGTGGTCATGGAGGTGACTTCCGGCCGGATCCTGGCGATGGTTTCCAACCCGGGATTTGATCCCAACGCCTTTGACCTGACCGAAGCCGACCGGGATTTGTTGGACTCTTATTTCACCGACGAAAACCAGCCGCTTTTCAACCGCACTACTCAGGGCCAATATCCCCTGGGATCGGTGTTCAAAACAATTTCCATGTCCGCCGCTTTGGAAAGCGAATTGTTTCGCAGCAGTTCCAGTTTTTTTTGCGGGCAATCTCTGTGGGTGTGCGACAGCGTTACTTTATATGACTGGACTTACAGCCATGGAGTGGGGGCCAGCGGGGAATTAACCCTGCCAGAGGGTTTGATGCGTTCCTGCAACCCCTGGTTCTATCACATCGGTGAGACGCTTTACACCGAGGGGATGGCGAGCGCATTATCCCAGATGGCCAAGGGCTTTGGCCTTGGGCAGAAAACCGGAATTGAGCTGCTGGAGGCAGCGGGGAATCTCCCGGACAGCGCCAACAACTGCGTGGACAGCGCCCAGATGGCGATTGGTCAGGGGGAGATCCTGGTAACGCCGCTGCAGGTCGCTGTTTTCTTTAGCGCTTTGGCCAACGGCGGTACGCTTTACCGCCCGTCCCTGGTGGAGCGGGTTGAGACGGTGTCTGGTGAGGTCACGTATGCTTTTTCACCCGAGGGGCGCGCGAAACTGCCGGTGACTGAAACAACCCTAGCCAGCGTTCAGGAGGGCTTGCAGATGGTGATTGAAGATCCGCGCGGGACGGGCCATGGGCCGATGCGGGACCTGATGATCCCTGTTTCGGGGAAAACGGGCACAGCTGAAACGCCCAGCGGAAATTCCCATGCCTGGTTTGCCGGGTATTCGCGCCTGGGCGACCCCGATCGCCCGGATATTGCCGTGGTGGTCCTGGTAGAAAATGGCGGGGAAGGGTCTCTGGTGGCAGCCCCCGTCTTCCGGCGGGCTGTCTCTCTGTACTTTTCCGATTACCAGGATCCCGGAGGGGTGATGCCCTGGGAAGTTGAGCCCTATGTGAACGCAGAATCGACCCCGGAAGGGACTCCCCCAACTGAGGAATGACCCAGTATAATCATTCGGTAATCGAAAGCAATATGTGATTTTGAAAAATCGCATTTTGGAGCAGATTTATGCCTAAACACAAATGGATCATACCGGTGCTGCTGTTGATCCTTACAGCCTGCGCCCCTCAGGCGCCCGCAGTTAGCACGGAGGAAGCCCCCACCGCAACGCCCACACTGCCTGAGCCCCGTGTGCACGTCACGCCCGCGCCGGATATTGACCGCGCGGTGAGCGGATTTATGCGCGCCTGGCAGGAGGAAAATTATGCTGCGATGTACGGGCTGCTGGCAACCGAAACCCAGGCTGTGATCAGCGAAGATGATTTCCGCAGCCGCTACCGCGATGCAGCCGTTGCGCTGACCCTGCAGCTGGAAAACGGGATCGATTATGAAATTCTCCAATCCGTTACCAACCCTGAGCTGGCCGTCGCCACGCTGAATGTTAATTACAACACGTATTTGTTTGGCGCGCTCACCCGCCAGATTGAGCTGAACTATCTCCGCGAAGTGGATGGATGGCGCTTGCAATGGGAGGCAGCCATGATCCTGCCCGAACTGCAGGGCGGCAATACGCTGGAAATTGTCCGTCAGGGTACACCGCGGGGAGCAATTTATGCCCGGGACGGCTCCCCGATCGCCGCCCAGGAAGATGTGGTGGCGATTGGTTTCACTCCCGGGGGATTGAACCAGGACCGGCTGAGCTTGTTTTACACAACCATGGCATCGCTGACCATTTATCAAGTCGATGAGATCATTGAGATGGCCGACAATGCCCTGCCTGGCGATTACATCCCCTTGGGGGAAGTTCCCCAATCAGACGTGGAAGAAAACATGAGCGCCCTGAGCGCCCTAAGCGGCGTTTTTTTAAATTACTACTCCTCACGGTTCTATTATGACGGCGGATTGGCGCCCCAGGCGGTTGGACACCTCTCGTATATTTCTGAGGAAGAACAATACGAGTACCTCCGCAGGGGGTATTCGCTCAACGAGCGTTTTGGCAGTACAGGACTTGAACGTACATATGAAGATGAACTCTCAGGGGAGCGGGGAGCATCGCTCTACTTAAAAGATGCCAACGGCCAGATCCTGAGCAAGATCGCTGAGCGGACGGCATCACCCGGAAAATCCCTGACGACCACCATCGATCCCAGGTTACAGTATCGCCTGCAGCAATCCCTGGGAGACTTCCGGGGGGCGATTGTGGTGATGGAGAGTGATACGGGCCGGATCCTTTCGATGGTTTCAAACCCCCAGTTTGACCCAAATTTATTTGACTTCAGCAATCAGAATTTTGTTTATGCGGAGAACCCCTACGCTGCTGAGGACGATCCCGTTTTCAACCGGGCGACCAATGGGCAGTACCCCCTGGGATCCGTGTTTAAGATCATCACCATGGCGGCCGCTCTGGAGACAGGGATCTTTACGGAAGAGTCCGAAATTTACTGCGGCCATTCCATTGAAGTCTGCGGCAACGAGTTGTTTGACTGGACCTTTGAAAAGGAAAAACCTCCCAGCGGCGATCTGACACTCCCAGAGGGCCTGATGCGTTCTTGCAACCCGTGGTTTTATTATATTGGCGAGCAGCTGGTCAGCCAGGGCTACCCCAATGCTTTGGCCGACCTGGCGCGTGATTTTGGCCTTGACCAGGAAACGGGGATTGAAATCTCGGAACAGCCGGGCAACATCCCCGAACAGGCAACCTCCTGTGAAGCCAATACCCAGCTGGCGATTGGCCAGGGTGAAATGACGGTCACACCCCTGCAGGTGGCGCGTTTTATCGCTGCTCTGGGCAACGGCGGAACGCTATATCGGCCTGCGTTGGTTGAAGAAATCCTGGGCCCTGACGGCAGCGTAATTGACTCCTTTAACCCCGAGGAGATGGGCGCCCTGCCGATCTCTGAAGAACACAAGGAGATCCTCCGTGAATCGATGCGGGCGGTGATCGAAAACCCACGCGGCACCGCCCAGCTGCAGCTGGCCACCATGCGCTACGAGGCTTACGGAAAAACCGGTACAGCCACCAATCCCTTTGGGGAGTCGCATGCCTGGTTTGCCGGCTATACATTGGAAGAAAACGAAGACAAACCCGATATCAGCGTGGTGGTGATCCTCGAAAATGCGGGAGAGGGTTCCGATATGGCTGCGCCGGTGTTCCGCCGGGCTGTTTCCCTGTACTTCTCAAATTATGTCGACACCGGCTACACATTGCCCTGGGAAGCCTATCCTTATGTGGTGGCTTCCCCCACGCCGATCCCCACAAACACCCCTATCCCCACCAATACGCCCATTTTCACCAGCACCCCGGAGGAGACGGCCACTGAACAGCCTGAAGAGTAAAGAAAATAAGGCGCATTCCCTGGAAGGCCTGATCGTGCGGGCCCAATCTGGCTTCCTGACGGTGGCGACGGAAGCCGGCGAATACGTTTGCCGTCTGCGAGGACGCTTGAAGCAGGGTGAATCCGAAGGAGACATCGCCGCGGTTGGCGACCGGGTGACGATCACCCCTCATGAAGACCGCAGTGGGGTGATCGACCTGGTGCATGAACGCAAAAGCGCCTTTTCACGGGTGAGGACCGGCATCAAGCGGGATTTCAGGCAGATCTTGCTGGCCAATCCCGACCAGATTGTGGCGGTTTTTGCCTGCGCTCAGCCGGAACCGCACCTGCGGATGCTGGACCGGTTTTTAGTGATTGCCGAAAAGCAAACTATGGAGGCCCTGATCGTGGCCAACAAAATTGACCTGGTCTCCAAGGTTCAGGCCGAGGGGATTTTTCGGCCCTATGTCGAATTGGGGTATCCCGTCCTGTATACTTCAGCGCATACGGGAGAAGGGGTGGATCTGCTTCGTTCGCGATTGCGGGGTAAGCTTTCGGCGCTTGCCGGCCCTTCAGGCGTGGGGAAGTCCAGCCTGTTGAATGCCATTCAACCTGATCTGGGGCTGCATGTTCGTGCCGTCAGCGAAGCCACCTCTAAAGGACGTCATACGACCCAGGTTCGGGAGCTGTTCCCACTGGATGTGGGCGGGTATGTGGTGGACACCCCCGGCATCCGCTCGCTGGCTTTATGGGATACCGAGCCGGAGGAGTTAGACGCATATTTCATTGAAATGCGGGACCGTGTCTCTGAATGTAAGTTCAGCGACTGCACCCATACCCACGAACCTGGCTGTGCGATCAGGGAGGCTGTCGAAAAGGGTGAGATCTCCCTGGCGCGTTACCATTCCTATTTGCGCCTGCGATTTGAAGACGAAGGCACAGAATTCATCCAGGCTTTGGAACCGGAATAACCAATGAATGAACCCGGGTGATGCTTGTGATCAAACGCCGATTAGTTTTTTTAATTCTTTTGTTGACCATCCTTAGCGCCTGTCGTTCGCAGACGGCGCCGCCCACGCCTGCGGCCCCCACCAAAACCGTGACATCAACGGCAGCGCCAGTCCCCAGCCCGACGCCCACCTCTGAACCCCCGAGCGTTCTGACCGTCTGCACCGCCCAATTACCGGAAAGCCTGGTCCCTTATTTGGGAGACCCAATCCCTGCAAAGCGCCATTTATTAAAGATCTTATATGAAGAACCGTATCAAACAGTGGGTGGTGAACGCATTCCTATCATCCTGGACCGGGTTCCATCCTTGGTCAATGGAGACCAGCGGATGGAGCCAGTGACGGTTCAGCGCGGGCAGACGGTGGTGGATGCAGAGGGAGATCTGGCTGTCTTTCAACCCGGGCTGGCAGTGCGGCCTAGCGGTTGCCAGGAGGCGGCCTGCGCGGTCATTTGGGATGGAGCCGCGCCATTCCTGATGGACCGTATGGTGGTGGATTTTAAGCTTGCTGAAAAGCTGGCCTGGTCGGATGGCCAACCAGTCAGCGCAGGAGATTCAGTCTTCAGCTTTCAACTGGCTGATGATCCTCAAGCTCCCGGCCTGCACTGGGCTGAGGCGCGGACGGACGCCTACCAAGCGCTGGATGACGCAACGGTTCGATGGGTGGGCGTGCCTGGGTTTTCTACCCTGGATCTAAAAAGCTTTTTTTGGAAACCGCTGCCAGCGCATTTGTTTGCCGCAGAGACCGATTGGGTCGCGATGGCGAATTCTGAAACACTGGCAGACAGCCCGCTCAGCTACGGTCCCTTTCAGGTCGATACCCGGGAACCCGAACGCATCCGTCTGATTCCCAATCCGCACTACTTTAAAATGGAGGAAGGTCTGCCCTTACTGGATGAACTTGTTTTCGAGCAGGTGGGGGGCGGTCGGGAAGGCGCTTTGCAAGCGCTGCGTGCTGGGACGTGTGATCTGCTGGATGCATCCTTTGGCTGGGAAAACGATCCCGGCCTCCTCTCGCAGATTGAGATGGAAGGGCTTGGGAAGGTCCAGGCACAAACCGGGGAAGCCTGGTGGCAGTTGGCCTTTGGGATTGTCCCGGCTGCCTATGATGACTCTTACAATCCCGCCCTGGGGGATCGACCGGATTATTTTGGCGATCCTGCAGTGCGTACCGGATTGGCTGCCTGTTTAGATCGTGAAGCGATGCGAGCGCGTGCTCTGGGCGATTGGGGCCAGGTCTGGCCCAGCTTCTTACCGCCGGAAAGCTCACAGCTGCCGGCTGGTGAGGGCCTTATTTTTAACCCCGAGCAAGGGGCCGCCGCGCTGGAAGCAAGCGGTTGGGTGGATTTTGATGATGATCCGGCCACCCCGAGGGTGGCTGTCAATCTGCCAAATGTTCCGGCCGGGAGCGAACTGCGCCTCGAACTTTTGATTGATACAACGCCATTTCAACAAGATATGGCCCATATTATCCAGGAGAACCTGGCGGTTTGCGGGGTTGCGGTTGAGATCCAAAGCCTCACTCCTGAAGACCTATACGCGCCCGGGCCGGACGGACCCTTATTTGGCAGGCGATTTGACCTGGCTTTGATTGCCTGGCGCCCTGAACCGGGCCTGGACTGCCGTTTGTATTTCGATCAAGCCCTTCCAGCCGCAGCGCAGCACTGGGTGGGCACAAATATCCCAGGTTTCAGGCAGCAGGAATACGACCAAACCTGCGCCGCAGCCGAATTGGCCTACGGGGTGAAACGCTTGGAGGCAGTTGCACAGGCAGAACTTGTTTTTGTGAATAACCTGCCGGCAGTCCCCCTCTTCAGCCCACCGCAGGCGACCATTTTTTCATCCTCGCTGTGTCTTGAAGAAATATTAACAACCGGTAAGGAATTCTTTAACGAGATCGGGCGCGTCTCGGGTGATAAAAACTGTCCATAAGCCAAAAAATGAAGTGGTAAATCAACAAAATCAAAGAAGCATGATATAATTTTTAAGCTGGCATGACGCTGAATTGATAATGTTATAGGAGTCCGAAATTTTGATGATTGGCCTCAGCGCCAATACGGGCCTGGTACGCCCGTCGCTTCTTGACGAATAAAAACTTGTATGCTATATTTTTGTTCTAAATGGGTGCAAAATTAGGGATATTTGTAGGTATCTCTATATTGCTATTCCAGTTAGTCAATCAATCAATTTAGCTTGGTCAAGTCAAAATAAAAAGGAGGTGGTGGCCACCCACTCAGAGTATTGAATTCGAAATCCCAAGTACGATTCAATTCACTAGTTCCTGACAAACATAAATTTGTTATGGAGGAGAAAATATGCAAAAGAAACTGTTCGCACTAATTGGTGTGGTTGCCGCATTGGCTTTAGTTTTAGCCGCTTGCCAACCCGCCGCCCAACCGACTCCTGAGACGATCGTTGAAGAACGTGTTGTCACAGAAGTTGTGACCGAGGTTGTGACGGAAGTCGTGACCGAGATCGTTGAGGTTGAGGCAGAAGTTGAGCGCGATGGCGCCTGGGTCGACACCGTTGTGATGGTGGCAGATCCTTCAACAGAATCAGCTGTTGCCCGTATCCTGGCTGATGACATTGATGTCTACGCTCAGGCCTCAACGGACACGGAAGCCCTGCAGACCGTACAGGATGAAGGCCTGAATTACGTGACCACCGTGGGCTCCTACAATGAGCTTACCGTGAACCCGGCTGGCCCTGAACTCAATGACGGTTCTTTGAACCCCTTCGGCGTCCCCGCCATCCGCGAATCAATGAACAAATTGATTGATCGCGATTTTGTGGTTCAAGAGATCCTCGGCGGCCTTGGCCTGCCTAAGTATCTCCCGATCAACGGCGTGTTCCCGGACTATGCTAACTTTGCTGCCAAAGCCCGTGAGCTTGAGGCGAAGTACGCTTACGATCCCGAAGCAGCTGGTGAGGAAATCGCAGCTGAAATGGAAGCCCTGGGCGCAACCTTGGAAGATGACGTCTGGACCTATAACGGCGAACCTGTTGTGCTGAATGCCGTTATCCGCACTGAAGATGAGCGCTTGCAGATCGGCGACTACATCTCCAACCAGCTTGAAACAATTGGTTTCACCGTCGAGCGCCTGTACCGGACCGCCTCCGAAGCCTCCCCGCTGTGGCTGCAGAGTGACCCCGCTGAGGGCCTGTGGCATTTCTATACCGGCGGCTGGATCACCACCGCGATCTCTCGTGATGATGGCGATGTCTTCCAGTTCTTCTATTCACCGCGCTCTGTGTATGGCTTTACCCCCCTGTGGCAGGCCTACACGGTTTCGGATGAATTTGACCAGGTGGCGCAAGACTTGATCAACAACAACTTCACTACCATTGAAGAGCGCGCAGTCCTGTTCGAGCGCGGGCTGGAATTGGCGCTGGAAAACTCCCACCGCATCTGGATCAACGACAGCACCGCCTTCTCACCCTTTGCAGCTGATATTCAGGTGACCTACGACCTGGCTGGCGGCATCTCCGGCACCATGCTCTGGCCGCACACCCTCCGTTTTGCGGACGAAATCGGCGGACAGGTGACGATTGCCATGGCCGACGTTTTGGTCGATCCCTGGAACCCGATCGGCGGCTCCAACTGGGTGTACGACGGCATGCCCCAGAATGGTGTGAGCGACTTTGGTCTGTTCATTGACCCCTACACCGGTTTACAGATCCCGCAGCGTATTGAAAGCGCAGAGGTAACCATCCAGGAAGGCCTCCCTGTGGGTGCGACCATGGACTGGGTTGACCTGAACTTTGCCCCTGAGATCGTTGTCCCCGGCGACGCCTGGGTTGACTGGAACGCCGTTGACCAGGTCTTTATCACCGCTGATGAAAAACTCGCCGCGATGGCTGAAGAAGCTGCTGCCGCTGAGGAAGAAGCTGCTGAAGGTGAAGAGGCCGAAGGTGAAGAGGGCGAAGAAGCTGAAGAGGCTGAAGCTCCCGAAGTTCCCGAGGCGATCACCGCCAAGCGGAAGAGCGTTGTGACCTATCCGGCTGACCTGTTCGAGACCAAGATGTGGCACGACGGCAGCCCGCTTTCACCCGCGGACTTTGTGATGGGTATGATCCTGTCCTTTGACCCCGGTTATGAAGGCAGCCCGATCTTTGATGAATCCCAGGTTGGTTCGGTTGAGTCCTTTATGGCCGCCTTCAAGGGCTTCAAAGTTGCTTCAACGGATCCCCTGACCATCGAGTTTTACTCCGATGTGTACTATCTCGACGCTGAGAACAACGTAGCATCCTTCTGGCCGCAGTACAACTACGGTGAGGCCCCCTGGCATATGCTGGCGCTGGGTATCAAAGCTGAGACCGACGGCGAACTGGCATTTTCGGCTGACAAAGCGGATGCCAACGAAGTTGAATGGCTCGGTTATACCAGCGGCCCAAGCCTCGAGATCCTCCGGGCGAAACTGGACACCATGATCGAGGAAACCTATATTCCTTACGCAGCGACCCTCGGTCAGTTCATCACCGAAGAAGACGCGCAGGCCCGTTACGCCAATATTCTGGACTGGTACCGTGTCCAGGGTCACTTCTGGGTCAACTCCGGCCCATTCTACGTCAACAAGGTATTCCCGGTTGAGAAGACCCTCACACTGACCCGCTTCCAGGACTTCCCGGATCCCGCAGATAAGTGGGCAGGATTTGGCGAACCCAAGATCGCTGATGTTGAAGTCGACGGCCCCGGCCGTGTGACCATTGGCGAAGAAGCAACCTATGATGCGTTTGTCACCTTCCAGGGTGAACCCTATGCCTCAGATGAGATCAAGGAAGTTAATTACCTGCTCTTTGATGCGACCGGCACCCTCGTAGAGAGTGGCTCCGCTGAAATGGTTGAAGATGGTTACTACACTGTAACACTGTCAGCAGAAACCACCGGCGCGCTTGAGGCTGGCTCCAACAAGCTTGAAATCGTTGTGGTGCCCTTCACCGTGAGCGTCCCGACCTTTGCTGCCTTCGAATTCGTCACAGCCGAGTAAGTTTAAGCGGTTGTTCGAAACAAATCTTTAGAACGAAGTACAATGATAGGGGCAGGGCGCAATGCCTTGTCCCTATCATTACAATTAGACCCTTTTTGATCGGGATTAAGATTTTTAAAAGGCATTATTTTTAGTTTTTTTGGTGTTCTCGATTGGAAAATAGGAATTACTTATGGCCACAGAATCAAAAACAGTACAGACTGTATCAAAGGCGAAAAAGAAAGCCTGGACAGGCACGCTGAGCAGGGTTGCAAAGTACACTGGCCTCCGGTCTGTCACCATGATCATCACCGTTGTCATTGGCGTGTATTTGACCATCCTGATCGCCAATATGGGCGGCTATGTGGATGAGATCATGCGCGGCAATATTCGCGATGGTATTGCCAACACCCTCCGCAATCAGCAGTCGTTCCAGGAATTGAGCCCTGAGGCGCAAGAGCGCCTCTTCCAGCAAGAAGTGATCAACGAAGAAAAGCGCCTGGGCCTGGACCAACCGTTCATCATCCGCAGCTTTCGGTTCCTGTGGGATGGTTTGACCCTGAATTTGGGCCGGTCACTGAACATGACCAGCGACACAGGATCGCGTACGGTTCGCCTGATCATTTTGGAGCGTTTAGGGCCCACACTGCTGTTGATGGGATCCTCACAGCTGCTGCTGTTCTTCACCAGCGTTTATCTGGCCTTGATGCTCTCCAGAAAGTACGGCAGCTTCTTTGACCGGGTGGTGATCGCGCTCTCGCCAACCTCTTCCGCCCCATCCTGGTTTTATGGGATCTTCTTGATCTTACTTTTTGCAGCGGTCCTCAGGATCTTGCCCTTTGGCGGCATGGTCAGCGCGCCGCCGCCGGAAGATTCCCTGGAATATGCCCTGGATGTGCTTGTCCACCTGATCTTGCCTGGCACTGCTTTGTATATCAGCTTGATTTTTATCAGTATTTATAACTGGCGGACCTTCTTCTTAATCTTCTCCAGTGAGGATTACGTGGAGATGGCCAAAGCCAAAGGCCTGACGGACCGAGAGATCGAAAGCCGCTATATCCTGCGGCCCACCCTGCCGACGATCATCACCTCCTTCGCCCTGACCTTGATCGGCTTGTGGACGGGCGCGATCATTACAGAAACAGTTTTCAACTGGCCGGGTTTGGGACGGACCCTGTTTACTGCCGTTGGCCTGTATGACACGCCGGTCATCGTGGGCTCCACGATCATTTATGCTTATTTGCTGGCAATTACCGTATTCCTGCTGGACTTTGCATATGCCCTGGTGGACCCCCGGGTGAAAGTCGGCGGGGGGCAGAAGAAAGTGTAGAGACCTTATGAAAGCACTTAAAAATACCTTTTCGGAGATTCGACAATACCCATCCGCTTTAGCTGGTTTGATCATTATCATCATTTTGATCATTTCAGCAGTGGTTGTGTTGATTGCAATTCCTTATAATGAAGCTATTCGCCTCTGGCGGGGTGGGGAGGACGTATGGTACCAGAACCCAAAAACGGCGCCGCCCGCCTGGACAAACGCCTTCTCAGCGGTTGACCGCCCTCCCTCCATGCATTTGACCTCAGAGGATGAGAATGTCGAGAAGATGCGCGAAGAAAATGAAACCACCGTGGACATCTTTACGACATTCACCTTTGATTACACCTACGGCGAAACCCCGCAAGAAATTGCATTGTTCATGCGAGGAGATTTCGAAGATAAGGAGCCCTTTGCCGATGTTTACCTGGTGCGGCCGGATGGCTCCGAGGAACGGTTGTTGAGCGAAGGCATTCCGCCAAAACGGACGATCTATCTCTCCCAGGAATCAGACCTGCAGCGTAGAGTGGAACGAAATACCGGTTTTGAAGACACCCTGGTTGGCCTGCTCTCTGTGCCTGACTCGGACCCGCCCCAAATCATGCAGGGGACCTATCAACTGCGGGTTGAGGGGATTGGGTTTGAACCCGATTCGGATATTGACACTGAGTTCGTTCTTTACGGAAGGGTGCATGGTATCGCCGGGACTGACCACCTCCGGCGCGATCTCTCCGTGGCGCTATTATGGGGTATCCCGATTGCCCTGGCCTTTGGCCTGATCGCTTCCCTGGGCACCACGGTTCTGACGATGATCATCGCTGCAATTGGCGTTTGGTACAGCGGTTGGGTGGATGAACTGATCCAACGCATCACCGAAGTCAACCTGGTGCTGCCGTTCTTATCGATCCTGGTAATGGTGGGCACGTTCTATTCCAAGAGCATCTGGGTGATCCTCGGTGTGACGGTGCTGCTGAGCATCTTTGGGGGCGCCATCAAAACCTACCGGGCGAACTTCATGCAGATCAAGGAATCGATGTACATTGAAGCTGCCCAGGCCTACGGCGCGAATGATTCTCGCATTATCTTCTTGTACCTGATCCCCCGGATCATACCCCTGTTGATCCCGGGCCTGGTTTCGTCTATCCCGACTTTTGTTTTCCTGGAAGCCTCACTGGCTGTGCTCGGTCTGGGCGACCCGGTTTTGCCCACCTGGGGCAAGATCATCAATGATGCCCAGCAGAACGGCGCTTTATACAACGGCATGTATTATTGGATCCTACAACCCGCGGTGCTGTTGATGATCACCGGGTTGGCCTTTGCCATGCTGGGTTTCTCCCTGGATCGCATTTTCAACCCGAGATTGAGAGGGCTCTAGAATAATGATGACAACGGAATCAAATAACAACAAAGTATTAAAAATTGAGGACCTTAAGCTGTATTTCAATGTTTCCCAGGGTGAGGTGCAGGCCGTTGACGGTGTTGATTTTGAGCTGGATAACAACTCATCAGTTGTGGTCCTGGGCGAGTCGGGCTGCGGCAAGAGCTCTCTGGCCAAAGCAATTCTGCGGCTTCTCCCCAGAAATGCCGGGAAGTATGAAGGCAAGGTGTGGTTTGGCGGCCAGGATGTGATGCAGCTGGATGATGAAGCCTACCGCCGAAACGTCCGCTGGGTGGGCATGTCCATGGTCCCGCAAGCGGCATTGAACTCCCTGAACCCGGTACTGCGAATTGGCGACCAGGTGGCTGAGCCGGTGATTGTCCATCACGGCCTTAAAAAAGATGAGGCCTGGCGCATGGCCCGGAAGATGTTCCGCCATGTGGGCGTGCCGGATGATTTTTTGATCCGCTATCCCTTTGAGTTGAGCGGCGGAATGCGCCAGCGCGCGGCCATTGCCATGGCCCTGGTCACCCTGCCCAACCTGATCATATTGGATGAACCAACCTCAGCCCTGGACCTGCTGACCCAGGCCAATATCTTCAACGTGCTCAAGCGCTTGAAGGAAGAGTTTGGCACAAGTTACATCCTGATCACCCACGACATTGCCACCTCCAGTGAATTGGCTCAAAATGTGGCAGTGATGTATGCCGGGCAAATGGTGGAAGTGAGCGATGCCAAGCGTTTCTTCGAGAAACCGCTGCATCCTTATTCAGAAAAACTGATGGCCAGCGTCCCCCGTCTGCATGGGAATGCAGAGCTGGAATTTATCAAGGGTACGCCGCCCAGCCTGCTGAACCCGCCCACGGGCTGCCGCTTTAAATCACGCTGCCCGCACCGCTTTGAAAAGTGCGAAGAAGACCCGCCGATCTTTGTTCGAGATGGTATCAAAGTGCGCTGCTGGCTATATGAAGAGAATGCGTAGGAGCAATTCATGACCGATGAAACTAAAATATTAAAGGCAATTAAACCCGAAGATCAACAAATTAAGGGAGAGAATATTCTTGATGTTCAGAACCTGAAGGTCTGGTTCGAATTACGCCGCTTAGGATTTGGGCACGCCGGCTACGTACACGCTGTGGACGGGGTGAATTTTAAACTCAAGCGCGGAGAAGCCATCGCCATTGTGGGCGAAAGCGGCTGCGGAAAATCCAGCCTGATGAAAACCATCCTTGGATTGAATGAGATCACCGATGGGAAAATATTTTACAATGATCTCAATTTGAACGATATGGACGCTAAAACCCTGCGCTGGTACCGTTCTTCTCAAATTGGTTTCGTCCAACAGGATCCCTTTGGCGCCTTACCCCCCTTTATGACCATCCAGCGGATCATTGAAGAGCCCTTGATCGTGGGAGGGATGAAGGACAAGCAGGAACGTCTCGAACGTGTGAAGAAATCGATGCGGGAAGTACGCCTGATGCCAGTGGACGATTACCTGAACAAATTCCCTCACCAGATCAGCGGCGGTCAGCAGCAGCGCGTGGTGATTGCGCGGGCGCTGATCCAGGAGCCTGAGATCATCGTGGCTGATGAACCCGTGTCTATGCTGGACGCTTCTGTGCGGGTTGAGATCCTCAAGCTGATGCGGAACTTACAGGAAGAACATCAAATTTCATTTATCTACATCACGCATGACCTGTCTACCGTGCGTTATTTCTCTGAATACATTTTTGTGATGTATGCGGGTTTGATCGCTGAAAAAGCGAAACAACACGATTTGCTTACCAACCCCAAACATCCCTATACCCATGCTTTGCTGACGGCCACCTCCGAACCAGATTATGAGAATGCCCTATCCTTTAAGGAGGTCCCACCTGGAGAACCACCCAGCCTGGTCAAACCTCCCAAGGGCTGCCGGTTCCACCCCCGCTGCAAGTGGGCCATTGCGGGCGTCTGTGACACCGAAGAACCGCCGGATTTCGTGGTGGAAGAGGGCCATGAAGTGGCCTGCTGGTTATATGATGAGCGCTATGAACTTCCTGAATTCGCCGCGTAAACTTTTTTGGGCGGGCGTTATTTGTGTTGTGGCGGGATTCGTACTTCCATTTTTGATTGTGCTGGGTTATATTGAGAACACATTCCCCCTGACCTTCTTCATCTATACCCTGCAGCTGGTGGGGATGATTTTAGGGATCATGGCAGGCGCCGGCCTGGCAGTTGAAAAACGCTTTAAGGATAAGAAAAAACAGCGTGCAAAAGAAGATGAAGATGAACAGGAAAGCACCACGGGTTGGATGAAATAAAACATTCCAAACATTTTTTGATGATCAGCCTGTTTTT
>CAZLEK010000049.1:0-17357 GCA_964558525.1 uncultured Candidatus Brevefilum sp. | reverse complement strand
AACCCGGCGTTCTTGACCGCCGACTGCACCCGCTCGCGGCTCTCCTGGACGGCGGCGTCCGGCAGGCCGACGATCACCATCCTCGGCAGACCGCCGCCCGTGTCGACCTCAACCTCAACGACCACCCCGTCCAGGCCGATCACCGCACAGGAAAACACCCGAGCCAGCATACGCACCCCTTGATTAAGATGCCATCAATAAGAAAATTTTAACATAGATTGACGCAAAACAGGCGGACAATTTCAATCAAAACAACCACCCGATTTGAGGGTTCCAGGCTCTAACGCTCGAAGGTTAGGGTTGGATCATTCTTTCAAGAACCTGCGGGTCACCTCAACGGAATACAAGCTGAACACAGCTCCCAGATTGCTGATTGACGGCCCTTCCCCCAGCGTGATATACTCTGGGTAATCCACGCCAAGCATTGACAATCGGGACATTCCCACAACAAAACCGAACCTCTACACCAGCGCTGTCGCTGTCTTCGGCGCAACACGAACCCGGCTCTTTTAACGCTTACAGGGGCCATTGAAGTTCTATCAAAATTAGACAAAAGGATTGTCGCTCAGCCGCATCGGAAACATTAATTCTCACGCTTAAGGCAAGCATCAGGAGCATCAGGATGATGGACAGCGAAAGCAAGCAAAAGCTTTATTGGCAGTTGGCACGGCATCTTGAGCAGCTGCCAGGCGGGTTTGGCACCCAGGATCCGGTTGTGGAACGCCGGCTGCTTGAAAACCTGTTCACCGTGGAAGAGGCCGAGTTAGCCCTGCATACGACCCTCGAGGGGGAGGATGCGGCAGCCATCGCTGCCCGGGTTGGAAGGCCCAATCAAGAAGTGCAGGATCGGCTGGAGGTCATGGCTCAGAAAGGCCTGATCTTTTCATCGCAATCCGAAAATGGGGTCATGCAGTACCAGGCCATCCCCTGGGTAGTTGGCATCTATGAGTTTCAGGTCAACCGACTGGATGGCGACCTGCTGCGGGACATCAACGCCTACTGGCAGGACCAAAAATCCCATGAAAGGGCAGCCAAACAACAGATGCGCACGATCCCCATCCGGGAAAGTATCGATGTCAGGCTGGAAGTGCTCCCCTACGAGCATTTAGACAGATTACTGGCAGAGGAAGACCAGTTCGCAGTGGCGCCTTGCATTTGCCGGCACATTGCAAAGCTGTCCGGCGGCGGCTGTGACGCCCCGCTGGAGACCTGCCTGATCTTTGGGGCGTTCGCGGCATATTACATCCGCACCGGCCGGGGAAAACCTATAGACCGCAGCGAATTAGAGGCCATCCTGAAACGGGCCAATCAAGCGAACCTGGTCCTACAGCCCTCGAATTCAAAGAAGCCAGCCTTCATCTGCTGCTGCTGCGGGTGCTGCTGCGGCGTTTTAAGCGGGATCCAGCAGCATCCCAGGCCTGCGGATGTGATCCTGAACGCCTTCACGGCCCAATTGGCGCCCGGGCTTTGCGAAAACTGCGAGATCTGCCTGGAACGCTGCCAGATGAGCGCATTGTCCCCCGGGGATGGACATGTGATCCTGAATCCTGCGCGCTGCATTGGCTGCGGCCTGTGTGTGAGCACCTGCCCCACAGGGGCGCTAACCCTGATTCGGAAAACCTCTCAGCCAGACCTGGAGCCGCCGCAAACCTTTGATGATGCGATCTTCATGTTAGCCAAAAAATCAAACCGCTGATCCAGGCTGATGCCCCTTGTGTTAAGATCTTAAGTCAATCGACCCCAGCTGCTGCTCACAACCCGCGTCAAACCTGACCGGCTTTAAAACCCTCGCTAAAACACCCCTTTTTACCTCCAAAGCAATCTCTTCCGGGGCGGTCGCCAGGTACCAAAACACCTTTTACAGCAAACGCACCCCTGCAGAAGGTTCCCCAATACAAATGAACTTCAACATAACCTGCCAGCAAATTCAGACTGCACTGAAAAAATATTCCCAGGCGGCCTCTTTTAATGATTTCCTGCCATTAAGATTGACTAAACGCTTTACCTGAGTACTCAAAAACTGCTAAAATAGGGCTAACGGATAGCATTGTTTCTCTCCACAAACCAAACAAACACCCCATCATCCCTCTCACGCTGACCCACATTAATCCGGACAATCGAAAATCAAATTCTTCCTCATTAACCACCCACAGGAGGATAGGATGCATCTTCGACAGCCTCTTTTAAAACGGTTAATACTGTGTCTTCTCTTATCCCTGACGGCCTGCGTTTTTTACCAAAAAGGCGGCACCTACGTGTGGATTGACGTGCCCATCAACGGGCTGATCCTGCCCGAAGTCCAACCGGTAAAAATCGAGGGGCATGCCGCCTCCCCTCGGGGCGTCCAGAAGGTCGAAATCTGGGTTGACGATGTGCTCTTCACGACCATCGAAAGCCCCCCGATGGTCGATGACCTGGCAGAGTTTGAGGCGGCCTGGTCGCCTGCGAAGGAAGGCCAATACCGGATCCAGGCACTCGCCTACGGGACGAACAACGCTGCCAGTGAAATGGATTCCGTCACCATCACCTTTGGGGGCACGGCGCTGGAACTCACCGCGACCCAGACACCCACCCAGATCACGCCAGAGCGAACTGAAACCATCACTGCAACCCTCTCGACAGCAACCCAAACAACGACCGCCACCGCCACGTTCACCCCCACCCGGGCCACGCCAACGGCCACCGTCACAGCGACGACAGCCCCCAATACGCCCACGCCCACCCTGACACAACCGCTCCCAGACACCACCGCGCCGCCCGCGCCTGAGCCAGCCGTCCCGGCAGACGGACTGAGCCTGAGCTGCCGGGCCACCCAGGCTTTGGCCTGGCTGCCGGTCACGGATCCCAGCGGGGTTGCGGCGTACCAGGTGGAAATCCAGCGTTCCCCTGACAACGCCAACTGGTCAGCTGCCTCTGGCAGCCCGGTGACAGGGCTGACCGACAAGACCACCCCGATCTCAACGGAATGCGGCTGGTATTACCGCTGGCGCGTCCGTGCTGTAGACGGCGAAGGCAACGAGAGCGCTTGGTCGGCCTGGTCCTATTTCACCATCAACCTTGAATAGGAGGTTGAGATGAAAAAAAGAAAGACATTTCTGATCCTCGCAAGTCTGCTGGTGATCTTGTGCTTGCTTGCTTTAGGCGCCTTTTTCATCATCCAGAACATCCGGCAGACAGCCGGGCCGCCTCCGTTGATCCAAATCCACCGGCCCACCAACCATGAGCAGCTTCTTTCCGGGAAGGGCATCCTAATTTACGCCACAGCTGAGTCTGCTGAGGGGATGAAAACATTGGAGTTGTGGGTGGACGGCGAATTGATCTCGAAGAAGGAAATCTCTCAAGACGAGCGCATCGCCAAGCTTGTGCTCTCCGCTGGTTGGGTACCCAATCCTGTCGGCGATCACACGATCATCCTCCGCGCCACTGCAAAAAGCGGGGCAGTCAGCCTGGCCAGCGTGCAGGTGGCAGCCCTTGAAAGGCCTTCTTTTTCGCCTGTGACCTACCGCGTCCAGGACAATGAAACCCTTGAAACCATTGCTGAAGACTTTGGCTTGCCGGTTGAAGACATCCTGGCGGTCAACCCTGGGCTGGAAACGCAAGGTGTCCTCAACGCCGAAGATGAAATGCTGCTTCCGCCCCCGCTGCCGGATCCACCGCCGCCCATCGAACCAGAACCCGAGGCGCCAGAAGAACCAGCGCCCGATGAGCCTGCCCCAGAGGGTGACCCGCCAGATGTGGACCATGACCCCCCTGAACCCTCGATGGAGATCGAACCCCTGTGGATGGAGATTTTAACCACCCTCTTCGCCATTGAAATTCCCACCCAACTCCAAATTGAAATTTTGTCCCTGGAGACGGAAGAAGCCTACAGCTTCCTGCACTGCTACACCAGCCTGGCGGATTCAGACCCCCGCTGGGTCCCAGATGCGGATTTTAACCAGGCGACGGATGAATCCTTTGCCTCCATGGCTGGCGGGGGAACGACCTGGGATGTGGCCGATCATTTTGCGGATGACCACGCCATGAACCTGGCCTGGACGATGTCGCAGCCCGTGCCCCTGGACGTCAGCTGTGTGGGGGTCCTTGACGGCGGCCTGGAAGCGGTTGATTTGGGCCGGATTGAAGATTCGGTCGAGCCAGAACGCTGGGGCATTGCGCAATCAGCAGTAAGCACAGAAGGCGAGGCCGCCTTTAGATTAACCTACCGCGTCTCCCATCTCGCCAAGGGGCTGGACACCAGCATCTCACCGCCATTCAATCTCAGACTTAATGCGGCCGAGCATACATTAAGTTGGGATTACGATCCTGAAGAAATTGACTCGATCGATGGGTTCGCCATCCTCCTGAACGACACCTTACAATGGACCGTACACCACGCCATCCAGCGCGCGGATCTGCCTCAACAGTGGTTCACCCTACCCTGTGGGGACGAATATCAGTTCACCGTGATCGCCTACAGGATGGGCTATCCGGACGGCGATTACTCCCTGCCCTCCGATCCGGCAGTGATTGCCGGGGGAGAGATCGGCAGTGAAGGCTGCAACCGCACGATCTTGGTTTCCTTTGAAACTCTGACCACAGGCGACCTGGGACGGAATCCCAGCCCAGTGTATGGCGCTTTTTACGCCAATGATGATCTGCTGGAATTTGACGGCCGACCGATCGAGGGAGACAACTTCCCCACATCCTTTGGGCTGACGCAAAATGAGCGCTACGATCTCAGCCGGATCATGTACGGCTTTGGGGACAACCAGACCCAACTGGTCGTGGAACTGCCACCTGGTTCACCGCATGCAGAAGATACGGTGCTGTTGATCGGCTTTGATATATACCAGGGTGGGGGCCAGGTTTGCAGCGGTGAGGTCAGCATTCCTGAGAATCGTTTCGCCGGTACCTACAGCGGCGCCATCGAAACCGAAGATCCCATCGGGGCGCTGCCGGATGCGTGCGTGGTCAACTATACGATCCAGCCCCTGGGGGAATCACCCGTGGTGGAACCTGGCGCTCCGCCCCCGCTGCCTAATTTGGTTGTGCAGCAGATCAGCCTGGATCCTGCCAGTGGACGACCCCAGATCCAGGTCCGGAACCTTGGCACGGCCGCCTGGGTGGATCAAACGATCACAGCCCAGGTGACAACTACACAGGGTGAACCCGTTGGTATTTTTGATTGGCCCAACCAGACGCTGGCCCCCGGTGAAATCCGCCTTCTCAGCCACGGCAGCCTGGCGCCAGACCCACCCCTGGGGATTTGCGTGCTTCTGGATCCTGACAACAGGGTGGAGGAAGACATCGACCGCAAGATTGCAGAAGGCATCTTTGCGGAGAGACAAACCTACTGCCGGCCGCTGCCAGACCTCGTGATTGATGAAGTCAATTTCGATCCTGAAAGCAGCCAGTTACTGATTGAGGTCCGAAATGCAGGCGAAGACCCCATCACCACTGCGGATGTTGGCGGCACGTTGGACCATGCGGATCTGACGGTGTGGCTGGAATTTGAGGAAGGCCGTCCCATGACGCAGGTTTATCCTGAATTGAACCTGGGCGTCCGGGAAACCACAACGCTGCTCTGGCCGCTGAACGAACTGCAGCGGGAGCGCATGCGCGCCGGGTATTCCGTTGTTCTTAATCCCGTCCGGTCCATTGCAGAAGTTGATTATGAGAACAACAGCCATGCAGTTGGTGAAACCGCCAAACTGCGGATCGCCTGGCTGGTTGGCTGGGCCAGCTTCTGTGAAACCGGCAACTACAACGTTTACGGGGAGAACATTGGCGGGGAAAACGACTGGCAGCTGCACCTGACAGCCACGGTCCACGGCGGGGAGAACAGACGCCGGGTGGCGGATTTTGATTCGAGCCACTTTGAAATCACCTGGCGCGAAGGCAACATCGGCAATAGATGGTGTCAGGTGTACCTTTCAGATTGGTTTGAGGTGGCCGGGGACGAGATCCTAACGATCACACCCCGGGCCGGCTTGGACATATCCTCGTATGGTTACCGCTGGTTCTCTGGCGGCTATGAGGCCTTGTCTGTTTTAGACGACTTCGGCGGGACAACCCATGTGCCCCCAGGGACGGACGAAGCTTGTCTTGCTGACGGGATCCAATATCCCTGCATCTGCATTGGGTCCACCTTTTGCAACTGCGGCTGCGGCGCGCTGCACTGCAGCCAGTTTGACGATGCCGGCGAGCATGTCATTGGGCCCATTCCCGCGCGCAGCGAAGACATCACCAACAGCTGCTATTGGAGTTCGGCCTATAACCTTTATCGAGAGATTTCAGAGGAGTAAATCATTTTGCACGAATGCCCATCTGGCCTCAGGTTGGAGAAAACAACCCGCCCCAGGTTGAAATTCAATTCACTGCAAGGTCAGGCACCTAAAATAACTGATGGCTCGATGAAAACTTCTTAAAGAAAGGAAATAACTTCTACCCTTCATCCTGCTCTTCTGTTCGGTCTGTAGCAATCGCCGGCTTTGGAGAAAGGCTTGAAATTCGTTGATACACATCCTCCGGCAGATCGATCTTTGTGCTGCGGAGTGACTCTTCCAGCTGGTCGAGATTGCGGGCGCCGATGATGGGCGCGGTGACTGCTGGGTGTTGGGCCACCCACCGGACAGCTAATGCCGCAGGCGCAACCCCTAAATCCTGCGCCAGTTGGGTGAAGGCCGCCGCCGTCTCAAACATCCAGTCTTCGCCATATCGAGTTGAGTACATCGGGTTATCCACAATCCGGCCTTTTTCTGGCATTCTTTCCGGCCCATACTTGCCCGTCAGCAAACCGCCCCCCAAGGGGCTGTAGGGGATCACGGCCAGGCCTTCTGAGGCTGCCAGCGGGAGGATTTCCACCTCAGCCTGCCGCTTGACCAGATTGTACATCGGTTGTACGACTTCAAACCTTGCCAATCCCAGCTGGGAAGAAATTCCCAGGGCCTTCATGATCTGCCAGGCCGCGAAGTTGCTCACGGCCGGATAAAGGATTTTCCCCTGGCGCACAAGGTCATCCAATGCCCGCAAGGTGATCTCAAGGGGCGTTTCTTCATCAAAGTGATGGATAAAATAGATATCGATCCAGGATGTGTTCAGGCGTTTTAGGCTTTTCTCAACTTCCAGGTTGATGCTGCGCCGGTGAGCGCCGCGAGCGTTTATGTCCTCGCTGGTGGGGAAATAGACCTTGCTGGTGATGATGACCTGTTCCCGCTCGGGCGCGATCAGTTTGCCTAAGATTTCTTCCGAACGCCCACCCGCATAACCATTGGCGCAGTCGAAAAAATTGATGCCTGCCTCTCGGCAGCGATGGTACATCTTCTCAGACATCGCCTCGTCGGCAACATCTCCAAAGGACATCGTTCCAAAACATAACTCGGACACTTTCAGTCCGGTACGGCCTAATAAATTGAATTGCATTTTTCCGCCTTTGCTTGGGGATAGATGTAGGTTTATTTAGGAAATTTGATAACCTGGTGAGCAATCATGATAATTAATCTTACCCGCACCGACTTGATTTGCTCGCTGGTTATCCAATGATGGAAACAACCTGAGGAAGGGCCGCCAATTATCGATCGAATTTCCAAGGAAACAGATCAAAGTCTTTATTCAGGATCTGAACAACTTTTCAAACCAATTGGTCGATTCTTCCACCAAAAGCCGGGCCAACAACTTGCCTTCAGGCCGATTGGCGCGTGAAAGCCACAACCGCCGGTAATCCGCATATGCGATTCTTTCACCAGGATCGGTTTTCGATGGGTCCAGGTCCACGCCTGCGGCAGCAAGGAGCTCCCGGACCGCGCGCTCGTCATAGGCCAGGAGCGCCATGATCTCGCTGAGGGTGTATTGGGGATCGGTTAAGGAATTTTGGTGGGGCTCTTTTTTCGGCATAGGCTCTCAATCGTTTACTTAAAATTTTAATCTTATTTCGCTAATCAGATTCGCGATGATCTTACCACACAATCGACAGCCCAAATATTGAGCATGAAACCTAACCTGGACAAGCCAGACCAAAAAAGGTACGGGTTTCGTTTTCACTTGGTCCTGTCAGGAGGCTTCGCACTCAGGCCCTTCTCCGTTTTGCTGCGGGGGTTCCGCTTCGCTTCAGAGTAATAAAGACCGAGCGAGAACGATATCGCCTGAGTTTATCAAATATGTGTCTTGGAAATTTTATCACCTGGGTACTTAGGCCGAAGCGGCTCGATTGAAACCAAAAAGTTCTTTTGAGAAGGACTTTTTAGCTCAACTTACCTTCCGGAGTGCGGGCCATGCCTGTAGCCCAGCGGAACACCTTCAGGTGCAGAGCGCGAAGGGCGTGAGGGTTAACCCGACGGATTGAACATTCATCCGGCATTGGAAGACGCTTCATAATATGCGACAATGGGGAGACGTTCATTTGATTGGATATCGCCCGTTTCAAACCTGGTCAGTTAACCTAACCCTTACGCTCTTCAAGTTCAGGGCAGGAGTCTCACTCCTGAATGCGATGTCAGATTTCATTAACCTATCAAGCGTGGCCTCAAGATAATCACTACTTGACAAGCCAATTTACCACGGCATGGCAGGTTCCAGGGCAATCACAAAGTAAGAGGTATTGGAAATAATTGGCTCCCCGCAACGTCCTCGTTGCGGGGAAATGGGTAGAGAAGGCGTAGATAATCATTCAATAGAGAAATTTGCCATAAAAGCTGGCGTTTTTTCGCCGACGAGGACGTCGGCGAGAGCGGAAAGTTGGGATGAGATACCATCGATCACCCTTCGGATAAAAAGAATTTCAATCATAACTTTACGTGGGGATCTTGCGATTGCCCTGGCCTGCATCATTTTTACACCATAGAATTCTTCTGAATATGGTAAAATCTATTTTCACTGGATCGAATTTATGTCCTGGGTGAAGAGAAGACCAAATCAATCAATTTCATCAACATGCTTGAGAGCGATCATCCATAGACTCATCAAGGTTTAATTCTCATACACAAGGGCAAGGACCTCCTAAAGGACTCTTAAAACGCCAGGCGCCAATCCGATCCAGAGGAATACAGGAATACTCACCAAAATACCATCAAGTTCGCTGCTCTTCTCACGATCAGCCATTGATGCAACTATTCCGAAAAGAGGAAACCCTATGTGGCAAGAAATCATCCAAATTATTCGAGAAGCCTTCCAGAGCATCGCCCTGACCAGCGAAGATATCTTCAATATCGTTTTTTCCTTGGTCCTCGCCATCCTGCTCGGTGTGGTAATCTCGCTGGTTTACCGGTTGACACACCGCGGCGTGAATTTTGAGATGACCTTTATGACCTCGCTGATACTGATCACCCCAATTGTCGCCATGGTGATGTTCTTCATCCGCGGCAACCTGGTCCTCTCCCTGGGGCTGGTGGGCTCCCTGGCCATCATCCGCTTCCGCACACCGATCAAAGACACGCGTGATATGGTCTATCTGTTCTGGAGCATAGCCTCAGGCCTGGGCGCGGGCACCTTTAACTGGACGGTTGTGATCCTGTCAACGTTGATCATCCTGATCGCCGCCGTGGCGCTCTACTTCATCAAGTATGGGCGCGGCCAGAGCCAGGATTATGTCCTCGTGGTCACCGGTCGTAAGGCGATGGATCAAGGCCAAATCAAAGAACTGATCAATCAGTATTCATCCGATGTGAAAATCCGTTCGCAAACCGTCAACCAGGAATTCTGGGAAATTGTGTACGAGATGCATATCCGTAAAGCCACCCAGCCATTAGGTCAATTGATCGAAGCGCTTAATCAGCTCCCAGATATCAGCAACGTTTCCCTGCTGGCGCCGCAGCTGGCACTGCCCGCGTAAGCTTCAGTAAAACAAATGTCCCAACTAAGCCCGCTTCTGACCACCACCACACGCTTTGAGCGAAAATACCGCTGCAGCTATGCGCAATATTTTGCGCTGAAAAATGCCTTATACCCTTACCTAACAGCGGATCTTTACACTGACCGCTCGAAAACCAGAAAATACCTGGTCCGAAGTATTTATTACGACACTTTCGACTACCAAATTTTCCTGGAAAAGATTGGCGGGAATGCAAGCCGGGCAAAGTACCGGATCAGGACCTATGACGATTCAGTGGATGAGAATCCTGATATACGCGTTGAGATAAAATTACGCCAGGCGAACCTGACCCAAAAATTCGGCTCCTTCATCCAGACTGGTGACTACCAGCATTTTGCCCAATTCCGGCATTGGAAAAACCCGGAAGATCCGGTGCTGCAAGAATTCGAACGCAACACCCACCTGCAAAATCTGCAGCCCAAAGTTTTGGTGGAATACCATCGGGAAGGTTTTTTCGCCAGGACTGGCGAAGACGTCCGGATCACCTTTGACCATGAGCTGCGTACGGCAGCCTCAAGAACGCTCTTTCCCCTAGAAATATTGTGGCAAAATCACCTGGAACCCAAAGTGGTCCTTGAAATCAAACACCAAGATAAACTCCCAAACTGGCTGCTAAGGATCATCCGTCAGCACGGATTGAAGATCGTCGCCAACAGCAAGTATGCCCTGGGCGTCTCGGCAAGCTGCAAGGACCTGATCTCTCCCCAACGGAGCTATGTCTGAAAAAGGACGCATCCTACAGAAATCGCTGACACTCCTGCTTTTGATGGCCCTCCTGACAGGCCTGTTTGTACTATCCCTGATGGTGGACCGGAGCGTCCAGTTTCCCGATCCAAACCTGGCGCTGGAAATCCGCAGGCTGCTGGACAACTACTCGAAACCGATCTACCAGAGCCAGCTTCGCAGCATTATCGAGCTGGATTTGAGCGGCAAGCAGATTACTGACCTCTCCGGCTTGGAATATTTCCGCAATTTGGAAGTGTTGAACCTGGAGAACAATTTCATCGATGATCTCAGCCCCCTCCGAACACTGACCCACCTAACCGTGCTGAACCTCAGCAACAACGGAATCTCCAGCCTTAAGGAGGTTCAATTCGAGGATCTCACCCATCTCAACCTGGTTGAACTCACTCTCAATTCATATGAAGTCTTATCGAGCTACGGCCGAAAAAACCAGCTGACAAAGATCGATGTTTTGAGCCAGTTTCTTGAATTAGAGGTGCTTGAACTGCACGGGAATCTGATCCACGATGTTTCCCCCTTATCCGATTTACGCAAACTCCGGGTCCTGGACCTGGGCGAAAACCTAATCCAGGAGATCACCCCTTTGTCGGGCCTGGTCAACCTGGAAGAGGTCAACCTCAGCCGGAACAAGATCCGCGATCTGTCAGCCTTATCCAAACTCAAAAACCTGACAAAATTAAATTTACGCGGCAACCAAATGGATGATATTTCCGCCCTGGAAGGTCTGGCGTCATTAGACTACCTGAACCTGCACTCAAACGCCCAGATCCAATCCATCGAAGCAATCGCTGGTTTGATCAATTTATCGGAATTGATCCTTGAAAGCGTCCCCGTCGGAGAGCAGGTCTGGGTCTTTGAAAACCTGACCCAATTGACCCGGCTCAACATCGCCAACTGCAGTATCTCGGATTATTCCGTGCTGGGTAACCTGATGGCATCCGGCGCGCTGCAGGATGATCCCGCCGCCAACGCCCTGGCAACCTTGAGCATTCGCGATAATCACCTGCCCCCAGGCCAGGCGGACCCCTTGGAAGATCTGCGGCCCTACTGGGAGCACATCACCCACCGTGATCCCTTTGTGCTGCCCACCATCGCCGGGAAGATTGCTGCGCCGCAGTTCTCCCAGGAGGGTGGGTATTTCACCGATGGCTTCGATTTAAGCCTGACGACCCGCAACCCTAACCTGGAAATCTATTACACCTTGGACGGTTCAGACCCCAAACCTGAACATGTCGGGGATCCTCCCAGCCCATACCAGGTCACCTTTCGGTACTCAGACCCGATTGCGGTCGCCAGCAGAAGCAAGGTGGACAACGTTTATTCCATCATCCCCACCACCCAGGCTGAAAACAAAATCCCCTGGATGCCGCCAAAAGATAAGGTCTTCAAAGGGCAAACAGTCCGGGCGATAGCCTATGATCCGCTGCAGGGGATCAGCAGCCCAGTGGCAACCCAAACCTACTTTGTGGATAAAGCCATCTATCAAAGATATCCCGGCCTGCCGGTGATCTCGCTGACTGCGGATTATGAGGTCTTGTTCGAACCGGAAACAGGGATCCTCAACACAGGTCTGGACGGGAACCCCTTCTCCCACCTGGAAACGCGGGTACCGGCCAATTTGGAGCTTTTCCAGCCGGACGGCGAAGTCGGCTTCAACGGGTTGTACGAGATCAAACTGCACGGCTTCACCTCGGTGGCCAACCCGCAAAAGGGCTTGCACGTCTATGCCGAACCCTGGTTGGGGACGGAATCCATCCAGTATCCAATCTTTCAGAACGCGGCATCCAAGGCCAATCAATTGGAAAGCGTGGACCGCTTCATCCTGCGCGCCTGGGGCACTGCCCTGGAGTGGGACGTGTTCTTCTCCGATGCTTACCACCAGACGCTAATGGCTCAATCCGAGCTTGACATCCAGGGCTACCAACCCGCGATCCTGTTCATCAACGGCGAGTATTGGGGGATTTACGAGATCCGGGAAGCCAACAAGAACCTCGAGTATTTCGAAAGGCATTATTTCCAGGAACAAACACCCGAACTGGACATCCTTGAACTGGGCACCGCAGACTTCATCGAGGCGGGGGACCCCGACCACTGGAAGAACCTGCTGGCTTTCATTGACACCCATGATATGCGCCTGGACGAGAACTATGCCATTGTTCAGACCCAGATGGATGTGGACAACTTCATCCAATACATGATCCACTGCATCTTCACCGGCAAAAAGGACTGGCCCGGTCACAACGAAGCAATGTGGCGGCCCCGGACAGAAGAAGGCAAATGGCGCTGGATCCAGTTCGACCAGGACCAGGGGCTGCGCTACGGCGTGGACAATTTTTACGATATGGTGGGGCATGTCCTGGAGGATGGAGAGATCCCCCACCCGCTGTTCAATAAGCTTTTGGAAAACGAGACCTTTCGGTTAGCCTTCCTCAATACCTTTGCTCACATGCTGAACACCAGCTTCCGCACGTCGGTTGAAATGGATCTGTTTAACCAAATGGCCGCAGAACTTGAACCCTACATTCACGAATACAACGACCGCTGGCCGCCGGCCATGGATTGGGAGGAAACCAAAAAACAAGCTTTGAGCGTGATTGAGGGCCGGTGGATCCTGCGCAAGAATCAGGCCCTGGCAAACTTCAACCTGAGCAGGACGAGCCAGGTGCAGATCGAGACGGACCCTACCATGGGCTGCATCGCCATCAACGGCTATACCATCAATGCTGACACACCCGGTGTGGAGAACCCCGGGATTTGGAACGGGGCTTATTTCAATGGACTGCCAGTGCGCTTCAGCGCCCTACCGAAGCCGGGATTTGCCTTTGCCGGCTGGGAGACCACCCTCGAGATGGACCCGGGAGAGGAGACATTCTCAATTGTTTTGGATGGCGATGTGGTCGTCAAGGCACTCTTTGAGCCCATTGAATGACTCAAGAAATCACAGCTTCCTCTGATTCTGTTAAGAAAAACTCATTTTTCCCCTCTCAAAAACAATTTGTTTGAGCAAAAAGAATGTTTTTGTGACGTGCCGCTTATTTCAACAAAAGGGGTAGGAAACTTTTGTGATTTTCCAATTCAAAGGCGCCGATATCACAGCCCAACCGCTGCGGGCGGGTCACACCGCGCTGGTCGGTTTCCGGGCAGGCGGTTGGATCTGCCTGGTCAATGGCTGGAGAGCCTGGCAGCAAGGCATGGGTTTGCGTGAAACCGCCGTTATCCGCCAGGGGACCCAACAACGGATTGCCCTGGAAAGCGGGACTGCAAGAATTATCTTGCACAAAATTCTTTAAATTTGTACCCATCGTTCCCTGGTTATCGCAATCCAGATATAAACCTGCATTGGCAATGATCGTATTGGTGAAGTTCAGGGTGAAACCCACACCATTGTAAATCCCATCTCCGCCGATTCCGCTTTCATTATCTGAAAGTGTGTTGTTTAGCAAGGTCAGCGTCCCAGCGTTGAAGATCGCACCGCCTTGTAAAGCGGCGGTATTGCCAGAGAAAGTGCTGTTCGTAATATCAAGCGTGTCCACATTATTCATGATTGCCCCGCCATGGGTACCAGCTTCATTACCAGAAAAGGTGCTGTTCCTAACGGTCATCCTGTCCTCGTTATAGATAGCACCTCCTGAGTAATTTGCCATATTCTCAGAAATTGTGCTTTCTTCAATGGTCAGTGTACCAAAATTTTGGATCGCCCCGCCATCATTACCATAATTGGCAGTGATAATACTCCCTAAAATGCTTAATGATCCAAAATTAAATATCACTCCGCCATTATTGCTTGTTGTTTCATTACCATGGCGAACCGTCAGATTACTCAGATTCAGCATGCCTGAAGGGCCAATATAAAAGATCAAGCTGGTCGGAGAACATGCTGATTCCACAGGATTGCAGGCGTTAGCCTGAATAATTGTTGTGAGTGGGTTTTCTGCCTGGATGGAAATCTCCGAAAAAATGATCGACTGGGAGCCATAGGTATAAATCCCTGGGGGTAAGGAGATAATATCAGCTCCTGCAACACCTGAACTGCAACCGCCGTAGGCTGAGTCTGTGTTTGCAGCATGGATCGCTTCCCGCAGTGAGCAGTCAGGGCCTGTACCGTTCTCATCGACCGTGGTGGTCACCAAGATCGTCGCAGCTGAGACGGAAACAGCATCAGGGATGCTAGCCAACAACACTGCCAGCAGAACCCATAAAAACATCCCCAATCTTAAAGATCGGCTCGAGAAAATCATGGTCATCTCCTCTGAATATTTAGGCCGCCAGGCAGGCGATCATTGATTAAAGCGATATTGGCGTGGATGGATTAACCCCATTATACATAAAGATCCATCCACCGACAAGGATAAAGCTGCCGTCAGGTGCGTTAAAAAAAGTATCCTAAGAGAGAAACAATTGATTTTTGTCCCCTGAATGAAGAGAATCATTCAGAGCCATCGATATTTTTGTCCCCCCTTTTGGAGAAAGATCAATCTGCAAGTTTCGCTGATGCTACCGCTTTTAAAGATTTGTGAATCTTCTTCTACGCATACAGTAGATTTGAAATTCTCAATCTTCTTTTCTTGCAATGTGAGCACACCATTGGCTCTTCCTTTTCCGCCGTTCATGAAATCTTTAAAAGCTATTTTCATCAGATCCTTGTCAGACACTTTCAGGCTCCCAGAAATTAATTTCATGGCCACCCGAATATCTATGATGGATATCTCAAAAATTCGATACAGCCGAACTGTCTCATATCCTCTGGATCGAATATTGTTTGTTGGAGAACAATTTTCCTCGAAAACGATCCCAATGGGTTTTCTGACATATTGAGCTTTCGTTATCCGGAAGTTTAGTGATTCCTCAACCTCCTCCAAGAGCTCTCGATCAGGGTAAATATCCAGAACAGTACCTTGATTTTTTAAGAACTGATCAATACAAAATTCTTTTGTTTTAGGCCAACGCGCTGGATCAATGAAAATCCTGAAATCCATTTCCTTCTGAGAGGATAAGCTATCAAAATTAAAGTCCCCAATTCCTTTCCGAAAAGCAAGCGGATCCAGTATTTGCACCGCACCGCCAAAGGGCTGGGAAACGACCTGAACCTGCATTTCACCTTTTTCCTCCACCAGGGTTGCTTTCCGCTCCAGGGCCAGCATCCACTCGCCATTCTCAGGATGCCTGAATATCACCCGTGAAAGGGTCGCCACGCTCACCCGCAGGCTCAAATCTGGTGTCGGGCCTATCCCGATGGGGCGCTTCCGGTTAGGGTCCATTGGCTGCAAAAGCGATGGCTTGATCCAGGTCCATCTCCGCCCCTTGTTCCCACATGTGTTTGAAAGCCTCTGCTCCCAAAGAAGTTTCGAGCAGCTCCCGGTTTTTGTCCACTTCCACCCGATCAGCCGGCCACCAGGCGCCGCCCGTTGACTGAAGCAGGTTTTCAGCAGCGCCAAGCATTTTTGCGCCCAGGGCCAGATCCCCTTGACGGGCGCGCACACCTGCCAGCCCCGCCAGGCTTTCAGCGATACCGCGCCGGTTGCCCAACCGCCTGAACAAGTGAAGGCTCTGGCTAAACCCCGATTCTGCCTGGTCAAGTGCATCTTCATGCTGGTCAAGATAAGCCAGGCTGTGAACAAATCGCGCCATATCACCCTTATCTTTCGTATCCTGCATCAGACCCATGCATTCCTCATAGTGATCCCGCGCCTGGTCATAATCTCCCTTCACTCGAGCCACTTCACCCAGATTGTTCATCACAAAGCTGATCAACCAACTTTCTTTTAGACTCCTTGCCAGGCTTTCAGCTTTATCCAAGGCCGCCAAAGCTGCCTCGGGGTCGCCCAACCCAAGCGCTACATTGCCCAGGTGAACCAATGTGATGGCTTGAAAATAGTCCATCCCCAATTTCTGAAACAACGCCTGGGATTGCTCCAACAAAGGTTTGGCAGCCTGATCGCGGCCCATATTGATCATTCCTACCGCGTTAGACATCAAGGCTGGTGCAATCCAGCGTTCTTCCTCTGATCTCTGAAAAAGGGCCAGGCTTTCTTCCAACCGGGCCAGGCCCTGATCCTGATCCCCCTTCCAAACCTGGAGCAATCCGGCCGATTGCAAAGCCAGCGCGCGCAGGGGTGAGGGCGCCTGCAATTTGGGTTTTTCCAAAAGTTTTTCCACCCAGGTCAAGCCCTCAAGGAAATAACCCCTACGATACCAGAACCAGATCAGGGCAAACACCATCTCCGTCCCCAGTTGAAGGTCCCCATTTTCCGATAAGCTCCAGGCCAGCACAGCACGGAGATTGGCAAGCTCGCGCTCGGTCCAATTGAGCCAGTGCAGGGCTCTTTCCGAATACAGCTCTAGGCCGACACGGTGGATGGCAATACCCCCGTAATATTTCGCGTGAAGCGCTTGTAGTTTTTCAATTTCCTCGCTCTCCCCCAGCCGCTCATAAGCAAATTCCCGAATGGTCTCCAGCATCCTTAAGCGTGCCGCGCCGCCGTGATGTTCTTCTCGGCGGATCAGGCTGTTGTCCAACAGGGCAGTCAGGCTGTCCAGAAGAGCTCCATCCCCTTCAAAACCACACACTGCTTCGGCTGCCTCCAGGGAGAACCCACCCACAAAAACGCTCAATCGAGCCAGCAAAGCCTGTTCGTCAGGGCTTAAGAGGTCATAGCTCCAAACTAGGGTATTTCGCAAAGTCCGGTGCCGATCGGGCATATCCTGAGATCCACCCGATAGAAATCCGAGCCTGTTGTCCAGACGAGCCAAGATCGCTTCCGGCGGT
>CAZLEK010000048.1:0-17684 GCA_964558525.1 uncultured Candidatus Brevefilum sp. | reverse complement strand
GGATTAAAAGAATTTCAAGCATAACTTTTCTTGGTGATCTTGCGGTTGCCCTGGATTCCCCTGGCAGACGAAGGTTTAATGCCTGAACCCATGGTAAAATCAACCACGCGTTTGGATAAGCCACCCTTTAATTTCTTAACGATGAAAGCCTTTATTGCGACCCTCCGCACCTCCTTCCGGCGGCAGCTCACCTACCGGGCTGCCAACCTTTCCGGTCTGGTCACCAACCTCATGTTCGGGTTTTTCCGGGCAGCGGTGTTGATCGCATTATTTGGCGATCAATCCTCGGTCAATGGTCTGTCCCTGCAAGGCGCAATCACCTTTTCCGGGCTTTCCCAGGCGCTGATCGGTTTTCTAAGTTTCTTCCATTGGTTTGAATTAATGCACACAGTCTACGAGGGCCAGGTGGGGGCGGATCTGTTAAAACCCCAGAGCTATTTCCTGAACTGGTTGGGCATTGATTCGGGCCGGGCACTGGGGTCATTGTTCATCCGCAGCCTGCCGTTATTTTTAATATTTGCCCTGTTTTACGATGTCACCCTGCCCAAATCATCCCTGCAGTGGGCGGCCTTTTTGCTCTCCCTGCTGTTTGCTCACCTGATCAGCTTCGGCTGGCGCTTTCTGGTCAACCTGGCGGCCTTTTGGACGCCCAACGCGCTGGGCATCGGCCGCTTCGCCTTCGGCCTGAGTTGGACCTTCTCCGGCTTTTTTATGCCCCTGACCCTGTTCCCCGATTGGCTGGCTCAATTTTCCCGTCTGACGCCCTTTGGCGCTGGGGTCTATATCCCCATTGAAATTTATTTAGGGCTCTACCAGGGGGAACGCCTCCTGGAAGGGTTGGGGATCCAGGCTTTTTGGGTAGCCGCCTTGATCTTGCTGGACCACCTTGTGCTCAGGCTGGGAGTCCGCAAGCTGGTCATCCAGGGAGGTTGATGTGAAACACAGCCTCAATATCCTCTTTCGCCTGCTCCGCATCCAGGTCCGCTCGCAACTTCAATATCCCACCTCCTTCATCATGGAGGTGATCAGCACAACCTTCATCCTGGGTTTTTATTTCATCGCCTTTGCCCTCACCTTCACTCGCTTTGATGAGATCGGCGGCTGGACCCTGGGTGAGATTGCCTTCATCTGGGGATTGGGGGAGTTCAGCTTTGGAGCCATGGACATGCTCTTCAGCGGATTTGACTATGATGCTTTCGGGCCAATGGTCCGGCGGGGGCGCTTCGACCAGCTTTTATTGCGGCCGGTGAACATCACCCTGCAGGTGCTGGGGTCTCGGTTTGTCCTGCGCCGGCTGGGAAAGATGGCAGAAGGCCTGATCATATTCATCTTCGGCTTGAGCCAGCTTGAAGTTCACTGGACTGCCCTCAAACTCATCTACCTCCCTGTCCTTTCCATCAGCCAGGTCTTGTTCTTCGGGGCCCTGTTCATCATCGGAGCGACCACCACCTTCTGGACAACAGAACGGCTTGAGATCCTCAACGTTTTCACCTACGGCGGAAACGAGGTAATGTCCTATCCAATGTACATCTTCCCCCGTCCCATCCGCTGGATCTTCACCTACCTGGTGCCGCTGATCTTTATGAGCTATTTCCCAGCAGTCTTTCTCCTGGACAAACCCGACCCCTTTAATGCGCCCGGCATCCTATCCTTCAGCGCGCCCTTTGTGGCGATGCTCATGTTTTTCCTGGCGTTGCGCTTCTGGCGCTACGGGATCAAAAACTATCAAAGCACAGGAAGTTAACCCATGCAGCCAATCATCCAGGTCCAGGACCTCAGTAAAGACTATAAGCAGTACAAGGATCACAAAGGCTATTTCGGCGCGCTGCGCAACCTGGTCGATCGCAGATATGACCTGATCCATGCTGTCGACCGCGTCAGTTTTGAGATCTACCCCGGGGAAATGGTAGGGTATATCGGCCCCAACGGTGCCGGCAAATCCACCACCATTAAAATGCTGACCGGTTTACTGGTCCCCACTTCGGGCACACTCTCGGTGGACGGATACGTGCCCTGGAAGCAGCGCAAAACTTACGTGCGGCGTATTGGGGCCGTTTTCGGCCAGCGCAGCACCCTGTGGTGGGATCTGCCCCTGCGGGATTCCCTCGATCTTTTAAAGCACATCTATGCAATTCCGGATCGCAATTTCCGACACAATCTGGGCATTTTCCGGGAGATCCTCGACATCGACACCTTCATGGAAACACCCGTGCGATCCCTCTCCCTCGGCCAGCGCATGCGGGCAGACCTCTGCGCCGCCCTGCTGCATGATCCCAAGCTGGTCTTCCTGGATGAACCCACCATTGGCCTGGATGTGATCGCCAAGCAGCGCATGCGGGAGTTCATCCAATTCATAAACCGCGAAAGGGGCGCCACCATCCTGCTGACCACCCACGACCTCTCCGACGTCGCCCGGTTGTGCGAAAGGGTGATCATCATCGACCTCGGCAAGATCCTCTTTGACGGAAAACTGGCGGATCTCCTGGCGCGTTACGGCGGCCGGCGCCTGCTGAGGGTCGAATTTGCAGAAATGATCCCCAACCCCCTGCTGGAAAAGGCAGTTATCGTCCATCGTGAGGGCCTAAACGTGCATTACAGCTTCCAGCGTGAGCAGGTTTCTGCTTCAGCGCTCATCCGCCGGCTGTCCGAAAAATATCGCATCCGGGATCTGTCGGTGGAAGACCAACCCATCGAAGACACGATCCGCGAGATTTACGAAAAACAATTGTTGTATCAAGCAAACCATGGTTAGAAAAATTCTGCACCTTGACCTGGACGCCTTCTTCTGTGCGGTGGAGGAACTGCATGATCCCTCATTGAAGGGGCAGCCCTTTGCGGTTGGCGGGCAGGCCGACCGGCGCGGCGTGGTTGCTTCCTGCTCCTATGCCGCCCGCCTGTACGGTGTGCGATCCGCCATGCCCATGGGCCGCGCCAAACAGCTCTGCCCGGAGTTGATCGTGGTCTCTTCCCGGCACGGTAGTTACAGCCAGGTATCGGAACAGGTCATGGCTTTGATCGACATCACCCCATTTATCGAGAAGATCTCCATTGACGAAGCCTTCATGGAAGTCACCGACCAGCCCGAACCGCTGATAGAAGTCGCCCGGGAACTGCAGCAGCGTGTCAACCATGAGATGAGCCTCCCAATCTCCATTGGCGGGGCTGCTAATAAACTGGTGGCAAAAATCGCCAACGATTGGGGTAAGTCCCATAAACAAAGTGCGGAACCGCCCAACGCTATCACCATCATCCCGCCCGGAGATGAAGCCGCTTTTCTGGCCCCGCTGCCCGTACAATCATTGTGGGGTGTTGGCCCAAAGACAGCGGAGAAATTGGCGGCCATTGGCATCAAAACCATCGGCGCCCTGGCCCAAACGCCCGCGGAAACCCTGAAGATATTATTCGGGCAGTATGGGCTCGACCTGCGCCGGCGGGCCCAGGGGATCGACAACCGCCCTATAAAAACGGAGCATGAGGTTAAATCCATCAGCAACGAGGTCACCTTCCCTGCCGACCTGATCGACGAAAGCCGTCTGCTGAGCGTATTAAGGGACCTTTCAGAGCAGGTTGGCCGCCGCCTGCGTAAAGCTTCCCTGGCTGGAAACACGGTTCAAATCAAGCTGCGCTGGTCCGACTTCACCACCATCACCCGGCAAACCACATTGCTCTCGGCCACCAATCTGGACCAGGAGATCTTCGATACCGCGGCCGCCTTGTTCAAAGAGAATTGGCCCAGGGGCAAACCAGTGCGGTTGATCGGTGTGGGGGTGAGCAATCTCGGTTCACCGGTCCACCAGCTTGGTTTGTGGTCCGATGATCACCAGAAAAAAGCCCGCCTGGTCAATGCAATGGATGACCTGCGGGAACGGTTTGGCAAAGACATCATCCAGCGCGCCGACCAGCTGTTCGATCAAAAGGATCCCAAAGGCGAGGACCAAAACAAGGGCTAAACATTTCGGTTTAACCCGCACAGCAGCCAGCCTAAAGCTGCCCCATTATCCCACCAGTTCCTGATAGATCTCCAAGATCCTTTGGGTGATCAACTCCCAACTAAAGTGCTTTGCGTATTCCGCAGCCGCCTGCCCAAACTGCTTCCGAAGGTCATGGTCCACAAACAAAGCGCGCAATTTCTCCGCCAGAGCTTCCGGATCCTGGGAGGGTACAAAATAGCCTGTCTCGCCATCTTTGATCAAAAAAGCCAGTCCACCCACACGCGAAGCCACCACCGGGGTACCGCAGGCCATCGCTTCCAACGCGACCATGCCAAAGCTTTCATAAAATGAGGGCATCACCACCACCTCAGCCGCTGAATAATAATACGGCAGGGTATTCTGGCCGCGTTTTCCCAGGAACAACACGATCTCATCCAGCCCCAATTCCGCACACAGCTGCTGCAGCCGCTGCATTTCATCCGAGAGTTTTTCTTCATCCCCCTCTGGGTCACCGCCAATGATCACCAGGTAATCCGGGCAGGCGAAGGATTTACAACGTTGTTTCAAGATCGCCATGGCCTGAAGAAGCGTGTCCACCCCTTTTAATGGTTCAATTCGACCGACAAACAAGGCCATCCGCTCCCCGGGAGAGATGCCAATCGCCTCTTTGGCCTCATCTGGTGGGATCGGGTAAAAATGGTGCGTGTTCACACCTGGCGGGACAATGGAGACTTTTTGGTGGTTCATGCCGTAAAGCATTTTAAGCTGCGATCGCTCGGCCTCCGTTGCCGCGATGATCCTGTCGGCAGCCTGCATCACCTGTGTTTCCCCCTCAACGCGTGCGCCGCCCTCACGCTCTTCGTCGGTCCGCCCGATGTGCTGTTTCATCATCCCTAGGGTATGGAACATCTGTAACAAGGGCACATTCCAGGTTTTCTTGAGGATCTCGCCGGTAACGCCTGAAAGCCAGTAATGGCTGTGAACGAGATCGTATTGGACGCCTTTCTTTTCCGCAAAGGTCAGGATCCGCCGGGCAAAATCCTGTGTGTACCCGGGAAGTTCCGCCTTAGGCAAGAAGCGTTCCGGGCCGGCTGGAATATGCACCACCCGGTTGAAATATCCCAGATCGTGGGATACCTGGGGAATGTGCTCGTCTTGTGAGCGGGTGAAAACATCCACATGGACCCCCACCCTTCCCAAAAAACGCGTCAATTCCCGCACGTAAACATTCATTCCACCTGTATTCTTGCCGCCCAATACAGCCAGGGGGCAGGTGTGATATGAAAGCATGGCAATATTCATTCAATCATTTCTCCGAAAACAGCTTGTAAAACGTCAGCGCTTACTGGTATAATTTTTTCCACGCCAACGTAGCTCAGCGGTAGAGCAGACGCTTCGTAAGCGCCAGGTCGAGGGTTCAAATCCCTCCGTTGGCTCTCAATAACACATCCACAGCCTGCCGGCTGTTTTTTAATCCAGTCTGCATTCAGCCGCGCTGCTTGTTATAATGATAACCTGAAATATGGCATTAATTGAGTTGAAACCAAAACCAGGAGTAATTTAAATGGCGAAAATTTGCGTGATTGGCACGGGATATGTTGGACTGGTGACCGGGACCTGTTTTGCAGATATCGGCCACCGGGTTACCTGCCTGGACATTGACCAGAAAAGAATTGATCAGCTTGAGTCTGGGATCATGCCCATTTACGAGCCGGGCTTGAAGCAAATTGTCGACCAAAATGTTGATGCCGGTCGGCTGGCCTTCACCACCAGCTACCCGGATGCCTTGAAAGAAACCGAGTTTGCTTTCATCGCCGTCGGCACGCCTTCCAACCAGGAAGGCGAAGCTGATTTGCAGTATGTCAGCAATGCGGTCAATTCTATTGCAGAAAATCTCGACCATGAGATCATCATTGTCAATAAATCCACCGTACCGGTCGGCACGGGTGATTGGGTCGCCGAGATCATTCAACGGTTAAACGGCCAGGCGCGGCCAAAATTCAGCGTGGTATCTAACCCTGAGTTCCTGCGCGAAGGATCGGCTGTAAATGACTTTATGCACCCTGATCGGGTGGTGCTCGGATCGACTGACCTGGAGGCGGCGCAAAAAGTGGCCGACCTCTACGAGCCATTACGCTCCCCCATCATGATCACAGACCTGCGCACCGCCGAGATGATCAAATACGCTTCCAATGCCTTTCTGGCCACCCGCATTTCGTTTATTAACGAAATTGCCAATATCTGCGAATCACTGGGCGCGGATGTGCGCGAAGTCGCCCGGGGGATGGGCATGGATAAACGCATCGGCCCTGCCTTTCTGGATGCCGGCCTGGGCTGGGGCGGAAGCTGCTTCCCCAAAGATGTGCGTGCCCTGGCCTTCATGGCAGCCACCCGCGGCGCACATCCCCAACTGCTTCAGGCGGTGATGGACATCAACCAAAATCAGCGAACCCGTGCTGTTAAGAAGCTGGACAAAGCGTTGGGCGGCCTGAAGGGACGTTTGATCGGCGTCTTGGGTCTCAGCTTTAAACCCAACACCGACGACACACGCGATGCCCCCGCCTTGGATATCACCCGCATGTTGCTCGCTGCTGGGGCGCATGTCCAGGCCTTTGATCCTCAAGCAATGGAAGCCAGCCAGAAAGAGATCCCCGAACTGAAGATTTGTGAGAGTCCTTATGCTGTCGCTGCGGGCGCCGATGCCCTGCTGCTGGCGACAGAATGGAACCAGTTCAAATCCCTCGACTTTGAGCAGATCAAAGCCAGTATGAAAGGCGATCTGATCCTGGATGGGCGCAACCTATGGGATGGCGAAGACCTGGCCGCCCTCGGATTCCGGTATTTCGGGGTCGGGGTGCCCGACCAGGGGAAATGAATCCAAGCACAACCAAGAAAAGCTGATTGATCAAAATTATTGTGCGCAGCTCAACGCGGCCTCGGAAAGCTGGCAGTGATTTATGATCCACCCTCTTCACCGCCCCGACCTTTGGTAATATCAAACTCAAAGGCCCGCAACCTGAACAGCAGGTACAGATTGCCCACCATCAATACCAGGGCGATCAGGATCACCCAGATATAATCCAGGCCGACCTCGGCCAAACCGACGATCAGCCCATTCACCACCAGCTCAAGCCCAAAGGCTGCCAGCAGCCACAGCTTGCTCCCGCGGGTGAAGACCTGCAAAATCAGGATCGTCACGGCGATATGCATCACCAGGGAGGCGATCCGTTCCAGGGAACCCACGATGGGGATATAAGCCGGCACCTGCCAGAGCTCTTCTATCTGCTGGATCACAGCCGGATCCAGGCTGGAGGTCTCAGGGTTGATATTCATGTTGGTCAACATGGTGATAAAGGTCGTGAGCAGGGGCAGCCCAACCAGCATGATGCTTTCTGCGCCGCCATAGCCCACCCCAATCCCGTAGGCTGCCTCAAGGTTGTCGAGGTTTTCATTGAGGTATTTCATCCCCAACCAGCGGACCACAACGCCCAACAATGCTCCCAGGAACACACTCAACCAGATTTGGGCAACATTGAAACCCTCCTCTGTCAGGGTGAGGGTTTCGCCTTGAACCAGGCGGTTGAACCCGCTAAAAACCAGGGTGACCAGCGCCTGAACGATGAAATAGCCCAATGCGCCGTAAGTGATCACGCGCCACGGCACCCGAAATTTGTTGTTAAGCCAAAAACCAGCCGCGATTGGCAGCCCGATCGTGACCAGCAGTGAAATCGTGATTGTGATGATCAACAACACCATCCTGACCTCTTTTCTATTCTCGAATGATCATCCTGGCATCCAGGACCATTGCTCCCTGGCCTTCAGGCAGCACAAGCAGGGGATTGATTTCCACCTCATCGATTACAGGATGGTCCAACGCCAGCCGGCTCAACCGCCCGATCGCATCGATCACAGCATCGCTGTCATACGCAGGTCCTCCGCGGTAGCCATCCAATAAGCGTCCTGCGTGGGTAGAATCGAGCATCTCCCGGGCCTGATCGCGCGTTAATGGAGCGATACCAAACCCCACATCTTTGAAAAGCTCCACCGTCACCCCGCCCAACCCAAACATCATCAAAGGTCCAAAAGCCGGGTCCCGCCGCATCCCCACAATGACTTCCAGCCCCTCCGGCGCCATGCGTTCTACCAGGTAACCCCTGATCTCCGCCTCGGGGGCTTTTTGGGAGAGCGTCTCAACCATCAAACGGAGACCGTCCCTCAAGGCAGCTTCATCAGCCAGGTTGAGTTGTATCCCGCCCCGATCGGATTTATGCAAAATCTGGGGGGAGACGACCTTGATCGCCACAGGGTATCCGATCTCCTTTGCAATTCGAAGGGCTTCCTCCCAATTTTCAGCAAAGCCGCCCGGGACCAGGGCCAATCCATACGCCTCCAGCAGCGGGCGGGTTTCCGCTTCACCCAGCACAGCGCCCTGCCTCAGCGAAAGGCCTTGAGTGACCTGATGCATGTCGATGTCGTTAAAATCAAAGCGCTCAGGGGCGCCTTTCCCCAGCCACTGGGCATACCAGCGCATCGCGCCCAAGATCTTCCCCGGCGTCTCTGGAAACTGGCTCATGGGGACGCCGTTGTCGTGCAGCGCCTTCCGGGCCGCCCCCAGGCTCTTCTCTCCCACCATGCAGGCCAGGACGGTTTTATCCGTCCTGGCAGCCTGGGCGACAATCGCCCTGGCTACCTCTGCTGGGTCCACCAACGCCTGCGGGACCAGCATGGGCAGAAAAACATCGATGTGTTCAGAATCCAGCAGCGTGGAGAGGCAGTGTTCAAACTCGTGGGGTTCCGCCCCGCCGAGCATGTCGACCGGGTTGGCGACTTGAGCACTGGGATTAAGTTTGGCGGCCAGGGCCGATTGTTCTTGTGGCGTAATTTCCCCCAAATCAAACCCGTTTGCCGCCAGGGAATCAGACGCCAGGGCGGCCGGGCCGCCAGCATTGGTGAAGATCGCCGCTTGGCTGCCCTTCGGCAGGGGCTGACAGCTCAATGCCCAGGCGACGTCAAATAAAGCCGGCAGATCCTCAACTTCAATCACTCCCGCCTGTTTAAATGCCGCCTGATAGGCGGAATAAGCGCCAGCCAGTGAGCCAGTGTGAGAGGACACCGCTTTGGCCCCTGCGCCTGTCCGTCCTGCTTTGAGCATTACGATTGGTTTCACCCGGGAGACTTCACTGGCAACCCGGATAAACTTCTCTCCATCCTGGATGCCCTCCAGATAAGCTGCGATCACATCAACTTTGGGGTGCTCCCCAAAAAACGCGATCATATCCGTTTCATCAACATCCAGCTCATTGCCCAGGCTGGCGAAATGTGAAAACCCAATCTGTTTATTGGCGATGAAATCCACCACGCCCCCGCAGACCGCCCCGGACTGTGACAGGAACCCGATCGATCCGACTGCCGGGACGCCTTCAATAAAGGTCGTGTTCAGCCCGGTGTGCAGGTCAAGCGTGCCCACGCAGTTGGGACCGATCAGGCGCATCTTGAACGCTTGCGCGACTTTTAGGCATTCCTGCTCCAATTGAATGCCGTCAGTTCCCACCTCGCGAAAGCCGCCGGAAATGATGATCGCCGCCCGGATCCCCCGCTCTCCACAGGATTGTAATACGGCCGGGGTGATTGGGGCAGGCAGCGCGACCACCGCCAGGTCAACCGGGTCAGGGACTGCTAGGATGTCTGGGTAGCTTTTCAAGCCCAAAATCTCATCCGCCTTGGGATTGACCGGATAGATCTCGCCCTGGTACCCGTACAGGGTCATATTCTTCAAGATACCGTGACTTAGCTTGTTGGGGTTGGCGGAAGCGCCGATAATCGCAACGCCGTTGGGTGAGAAAAAAGGCGCCAGTTCGCTGGGCATCGGGTGAGTCCTTTCAGGTTTCACTAAATTGGTATTTCTCCGCTATTATACCTGCTTTGGCAGGACGGAACCGCGAACGTATCGGCTATAATGAATGCATGGACCTGATAAAAAATCAGCAAGCCCTGCTGGACCACCCGATCTCCAAAACTGTCTTCCTGCACGGCCCGGCCGGCGCGGGAAAAACCACCGCGGGGATACTCTGGCTGAAAAAATTACTGCAGAACGACGTTCCCGCTCACCAGGTTTTGATCTATACGCCCCAAAGGGCTTTGGCCAAACCCTTCCAGCAGGCCTTGCGGGAAGGAACGCTGCTCGCTCACAGCCTGATCACCACCATGACCCTGGGCGGTCTGGCCCGGCGCATGGTCGATTTGTTTTGGCCGCTGGTCAGCCATGAGAGCGGGGCTGCGCAGCCTGATCTGCCGCCGAATTTCCTGACACTGGAAACCGCACAATATTACATGGCCCATATCGTGCGGCCGCTGATCGAATCCGCAGGCTTATTTGGCAGTCTGACGATCAACCGCAACCGGATTTACTCCCAAATCCTGGACAACCTCAACAAAGCAGCCATTGTCGGTTTCCCCATGCAGGAGATTGGCGAGCGGCTGAAATCTGCCTGGGTAGGAGGGATTGAACAACTTAACATCTATGATGACGTTCAAACCTGCGCCACCCAGTTTAGAGAGTTTTGCCTTGAGAACAACCTGCTTGATTTCTCCCTGCAGGTTGAGATCTTCAAAGACCATCTCTGGCAGCTGCCCCAATGCCGTGATCATCTGAAGAACGCCTACCGGCATTTAATCGTCGACAATCTTGAAGAGGATCCCCCCGTCTCCCACGACATTCTCCGAGATTGGCTGCCGGATTTTGACTCTGCCCTGATGATCTTGGATGAAGGCGCAGGCTACCGGTTCTTCCTGGGCGCGGACGTCGAGAGCGGGTACGCTTTGGGAATGACCTGCCAGGAACAGCTCTCATTTGACCAAAACCTGGTCAGCAGTAGGGGGATTCAACAGCTGCAGTTTGGGCTCAAGAACGCCCTGGGGGTCCTCCAGGGGCAGTCCGAAGAAGCCCATACCCCGGATTTCAAACGCTTGCGAGCCGCGCTGGTCACACCACAGACCAACCCCAAATACTTCCCTTCCATGCTCCAATGGGTGGCTGATCAGATCCAAGCCTTGGTGGATCAGGGAATCTCCCCGGGTGAGATCGTCGTTTTAGCGCCTTTCATGCCGGATGTGCTCCGGTTTTCGCTCACCTACCAGCTTGACCGGCTCAATATCCCTCATCAGTCCTACCGCCCCTCGCGTTCCCTAAGGGATGAACCGGCGACACAAACCATGTTGACCCTGGCAGCCGTCGCGTTTCCTGAGTGGGGCCTGAGTCCCAAACGGATCAACCTGGCAGCCGCCCTGATGCAAGCAATTGACGGCCTCGACCTGGTCAGGGCGCAGCTGCTGACAGCCTTTGTTTATCATCAAGACGACCTTCCAGAACCCCTGTCATCCTTTGAAACGGTTCCGGAAGATCACCGTGATCGGATCTCTTACCAGGTAGGACAACGCTATGACAGGCTGCGAGATTGGCTCTTAAGTGCCCAGCGAAGCGAGTCCATTACCCTGGATTTTTTTATGAACCGCTTATTCGGCGAAGTACTCAGCCAACCCGGCTTTGGATTGCATGCCGACCTCGACAGCGGCAATACTGTGGCAAGCCTGATCGAGTCGATCCAGAAATTCCGCTGGGCGGTGGGCGGGCGCCTGCCCGCAGATGAGGTCAGCCTGGGGAAAGAATACCTGCAAATGGTTCAGGATGGCGTGATCGCTGCGCAATATATGCACACTCGGGAGGACACGGATAAAGAAGCCGTGTTCCTGTCGCCTGCGTACACCTTTTTGATCAGTAACCGCTCGGTGGACGTCCAGTTTTGGCTGGACATTGGCAGCCCAAGCTGGTACCAACGGCTTAACCAGCCCCTCACCCAACCTTACATCCTCAACCGGCGCTGGCAGAAAGGCGACCTTTGGGATGCAGAAGATGAGCTGGCTGCGGCCCACCGCACCCTGGAACGGCTGTCGCTTGGCCTGCTGAACCGCTGCCGAGAAAAAATATACCTGGGGATGAGTGAATTGGACGTACGCGGCTATGAAAATCGCGGTCTGCTGGTGCGGATTTTCCAACACGTTCTCCAAAGAGCGCAAAGGGGGCTCAGATGAGCGCTCAGACGATTCGACTGCGGCCCGGGCAGGAGCGCATCCTGCAGTACAAGAACGGTAAAATGGGCGTGAGTGCGGTCCCCGGCAGCGGGAAAACCTGGACTCTCTCTTATCTCGCCGCGCAACTGATCCGGTCCGGGGCGGTCAACCCGAACCAGGAGATCCTGGTGGTCACCCTGGTTAACGCGGCCGTTGAAAATTTTGCCACACGGATCTCAACCCAACTCCAGGCGGAGAACCTGCTGCCTGGCTACGGCTACCGGGTTCGCACCTTGCATGGTTTGGCCAACGATATTGTGCGCGAGCGTCCTGACCTGGCCGGGTTAAGCAACGACTACCAGATCATTGATGAAACGGAAGCAGACCGGGTCAAGCGCGCCGTCGTTCGCGATTGGCTGGGGGCGAATCCTGATTTCTTCGAACCTTATCTCGATTACCAGGACCATGAAAGGGATAAGATTTATGAAAACAAGTACAACCTCCCCAGAATGGTTGAATCGATTGCCACGGCCTTCATCCGTCTGGCCAAGGACCGCCAGCTGACACCGGAAGCGCTCCGCCAGCGATTGCTGAACACCCCCATTGCGCTTCCCCTGGTTGAGATGGGCACGCAAATCTACCAGGAATACCAGCAGGCCCTGGTCTATCGCGGCAGCGTCGATTTTGATGACCTGATCCGCCTGGCGCTGCACTGCCTTGAATCGGACCCAGCCCTTGTTTCACTGCTCAGGGAGCGCTGGCCCTATATCCTGGAAGATGAAGCCCAGGATTCAAGCCTGCTGCAGCAGCAAATTCTCTCCCGGCTCACCGGAGAGGGCGGCAACTGGGTGCGGGTTGGCGACCCTAACCAGGCCATTTATGAAACCTTCACCACAGCCAGCCCGCAGTACCTGCTCGATTTCCTCAGTGCGCCAGATGTTGAAGACCGCACGCTGCCCGAGAGTGGGCGCTCAACATTAAGCATCATTGATTTGGCCAACCAGCTCATCACGTGGACGCAGCAATCACACCCCAATCCAGAAGCGCGAACCGCGCTCAATCCCCCCCTGATCAAGCCGACCCCGCCTGAGGATCCCCAGCCAAATCCCCCAGACTGTCCCGAATGCGTCCGTTTTGTAGCCCGCGGCTGGTCTCCGGATGAGGAAATCAACTTTGTCGTCACCGAAGTGGAGAAATTCCTGGTCGACCACCCGGATAAAACCATCGCCATCCTGACACCTCGCAACAACCGGGCCTTTCGATTCGCTGATGAACTCAGGCGTCGTAAAGTCCCCTACCTGGACAGCCTGCTGCAATCCACCAGCGCCACCCGGCTCTCAACCGGGGCAATTGCCAACATCCTGCAATATTTAAGCGACCCTAAGTCTGGGCACAAGCTCGCCGCTGCCTATCAGGTCTGGCGCCGGTCTGAACGCGAAGACAAAGATCGCTGGCCCTTCTTCCAGGAGATTGCCAGCGCCATCCGTAAATGCCAGCGAGTCGAAGACTATCTGTGGCCTTCCCCCAACCGGGGCTGGTTGGAGGAGGTCCTGGCGGGTGCACCAGACCCTGGCATTCAAGAGGAATTAACCACCTTTCGGGAGGTCGTCAGGCGCTGGCATCAGGCAGTCCAGCTGCCCATTGACCAGCTTGTGCTGACGGTTGCCCAGGACCTTTTCCTGGACCCGGTTGAACTTGCCCTGGCGCACAAACTTTCCTCGCTCTTGCGCCAGTTCAGCAATGACCACCCGGATTGGCGCCTGCCAGAATTCACGGAAGAACTGGCCAATATCGCCCGCAATGAGCGGCGCTATTTGGGCTTCTCGCGGGAAGATGAATCCTTCAACCCTGACCTCTACCCGGGCCGGGTTTTAGTGGCCACCATGCATAAGGCTAAAGGCTTAGAATGGGATTGTGTCTACCTGACCTCCCTCAACAATTACAACTTCCCCTCTGGGAACGAATATGATCAATATATTTCTGAAAAATGGTTTGTCCGGGACGAACTAAACCTTGAAGCCGAAACCATCGCGCAGCTCAAAACGCTGCTGGCCGACCATCCCTTTGGGTGGTATGAACCCGGCAGATCGTCCCTGGAAGCCCGGGGGGATTTCATCCGCGAGCGGCTCAGGTTGTTCTTTGTAGGGATCACCCGGGCTCGGCGCTGGCTTACAGCCACCTGGAACACTGGCCGGACGTCCCGAAAAAACGTCGCCGCACTGCCCTTCCTGGAAATGTTGAATGAACTGGAGCGAAAAAATGAAACTTCCTGAGGATTTCACTTTTTCCCAAAGCAACCTGCAGGATTATGTTGACTGCCCTTACCGGTTCTATTTACGCGCCATCCTGAGGTTAAAATGGCCGGCCTTGGTGGTGGATGACGCCCTGGCCTTTGAACGACGCGGCCAGTTAGGCGCCAGGTTTCATCAGCTCATCCATCAATATTTGCTTGGCATTCCTGAAGCACGCATCACAGACCTGGCGGAAGCGGACCCTGGAACAGAGATCTCTCGCTGGTGGGAGGATTTTCTGCAGTTCGCTTCGCGCCACATCGACGGCCATCCATTTGTCGAAGCCACCCTAAGGACCCCTCTTAACGGCCAGTTTCTCCTGGCGAAATTCGATCTGATCCTTCTTAAAGACCAGGGCAGGCTGGACATCTTTGATTGGAAGACTTCCCAACGACCACCCACTAAAGATTGGCTCCTGCAAAGGGTCCAGACGCGGTTATACCGGTTGATCCTGGCGGAAGCGGGTGGGGAACTCACGGGAGGACAATCCATCGCGCCTGAGAAAATCACAATGCATTACTGGTTTACCGCCAGACCCCAAACCCTGGTTTCCCTACCCTATTCCCAAAATGCTTATGATTCAGACCTGGCGATGGTCAAGGGTTTGATCCAAGAGATCCTCGAACGGGATCAGGACCGCTTTTTGAGAACTGAAGATCTGGATAAGTGCCGCTACTGCGTTTACCGCTCTCACTGCGATCGCGGCCTTCAAGCGGGCGATCTCGAGTCCTTTGAAGATTTTGAAACCGGTCCTCAGGAGTTTGAGTTGGATTTCGAGTTTGACCAGGTCACGGAGATCGCCTTCTAATGGCCTCTGGCAACCGCTGGGTCCTCCCGGATGAAATTGAGCTTCCCGGCGATTTCAAGGACTGCATCGGGGGCGATCCGCTGGTCGCCCAAACCCTCTACCGGCGAGGCATCCAAACACCGCAGGCCGCCAGAGCCTTCCTCGACCCGGATGCCTTTACTCCCTGCAGCCCGGCAGCCCTGCCGGACAGCCAAACAGCCTGGGATTTGCTTGCGGACGCGCTGGGCTCGGACCTGTTGATCCTGGTCTGGGGAGATTTCGATGTGGATGGCCAGACCGCGACCGCCCTGCTGGTGGAGGCGCTGCGTGAGCTTGGGGGGCGAGTGGCCTATCACATCCCCGTGCGGGGAAAAGAATCGCATGGGGTCGCCAGGGAAGTACTTGATTCTTACCTGGCCCGGGGATTTGACCTGCTGCTGACCTGCGATACCGGCATTTCCGAACACGAAAACATCTTGCGAGTGCGCCAGGCTGGCAAGCCCGTGATCATCACCGATCACCACACCCTGGGAGAAACCCTCCCACCCGCCAATGCGGTCGTCAACCCTCAACGGCTGCCTGCCGATCATCCCCTCCGCACCCTGCCGGGTGTGGGCGTGGCTTATAAGCTTATCCAAGGCTTATATCAGCAACTGGAGAAGCCATTCCCAGCTGGCCACTACCTTGAACTGGCTGCGCTTGGGATTGTGGCCGATGTGGCCGAACTGTTTCAAGATACACGCTATCTCCTCCAAAAAGGGCTGATCAACCTCCGGCAAACAAAACGCCTGGGGCTCCGAACCCTTTACGAAAACGCCGGATTGAACCCGCTCCATCTGGATGAGGGCCATATCGGTTTCCAGGTGGGACCCCGCCTGAACGCGGTTGGACGCCTGGCGGATGCCAACGTGATGGTCGAATTTCTCACAACTGCTGACCCCGGCCGGGCGCGGGTGCTGGGAACCCAGGTCGAAGCGCTGAACGCCAAACGTCGTTTCGCCACCCGCCAGGTCGAACAGGCTGCAGAAGCGAAACTCGCCGCCTCGCCCGATGACCGCCACACCCCGGCGATTGTGCTCCACCATCCGGATTGGCCGGCGGGCGTGGTGGGCATCGTCGCCAGCCGGCTCGTTGAACGCTATCATAAACCTGTGATCTTATTAACCGGCCAGGACCCGGTCCACGGTTCAGCGCGCGCCATTGAAGGGGTCCATATCACAAAAGCCATCGCTTCACAAGCGCGGCTGTTGGATGGCTTCGGCGGTCATCCCATGGCAGCCGGCCTGTCCATGCCAGCTCAAAACCTGACGGCCTTTAAATATGGGTTCCAGGCCGAAATTGAGCAGCGCCTTAAACAGGTCAAACATGTGCCAGAAATCCAGATTGACAGGGAACTCACCCTGGATGAAATCTCTTTTGACTTGATCGATCAAATTCAACGTCTGGCCCCGTTTGGACCGGGCAACCCACCGCTGCATTTCCTGCTGCGGGATTTAGAACTGAACGCCAGCGCTGTCCTTGGCGCCCAGGGTGAACATCGTCAGATCACGGTTGCTGACAGCGACGGCAGCACCCAACGCATCCTCTGGTGGAATGGCGGGGACGCGCCCCTGCCTGAAGCCCGCTTCGACCTGGTTTGCACCCTATCCCAAAGCGACTATAAAGGCCAGCGGCAGATCAGCGCCGAATGGGTGGACCACCGCCTCTCAGAAAGTGGACAGCAAGCAATTGCAGAATCACACACGGCCTATATTGACCTGCGAGAGGCGCCCTTCCCGCAAAAAGAACTCCAGCAGCTCCTGAAAGCCCATCCGGAAATGCAGGTCTGGGCGGAAGGTCCGCTCCCTGATCGCCTGCCAGGAAAACCGCGTCATGCGCTCACAGCCAGCAGCCTGCTGGCGATCTGGACCAGCCCGCCTGCCCAAAGCGTCCTGGATGAGGTCCTGCGGGTATGCCGCGCCCAGCAGGTCTACCTTTTCGGACTGCCCCCGATGATAAAGACGCCGAAAGCTCTGCTAACAAGGCTCGCCGGATTGGTCAAGTATGCCATCCATCACAAAGATGGACAGGCAGCCCTACCAGAACTCGCCGCTGCCTGTGCAACCACGATCGAGGCCGCTCAAGTGGGGCTCAAGCTCTGGGAGGCCCGAGGGGAGATTGAAGTCAGCCAGTCAGAAGAAGTGGTAAAATTATCCCAGGTCAGTACCGAACCAGATCAGGCCAGTTCAGAGATCTACCGTGAAATCCTCCAGGGTTTGCTCGTTGAAACCAGCGCATATCGCAAGTTTTTTAGGGGCTCAAAGCTCGAAAACCTCGGAATCGCATAAAAATCCAATCTCGAGAGCCGGTTTGAGGCAGGGCAATCGCAATATTAGAGGTATTATAAATTTTGGCTCCCAGCAACGTCCTCGTTGCAGGGAAATCAGTAAGGAAGGCGTAATAGTTATTCATTAGAGAAATTTGTGTTTAAGGGTGGCCTTTTTTCGCCGACGAGGACGTCGGCAAGAGGGGAAAGTTGGGATGACTGACCATCGAACACCCTTCGGATAAAAAGAATTTCAATCATAACTTTTCCTGGGGCCCTTGAAATTGCCCTGCAGCTTGAGG
>CAZLEK010000047.1:13839-17851 GCA_964558525.1 uncultured Candidatus Brevefilum sp. | reverse complement strand
GAACCCTCACGTCTTTCATCCTCTGCACCTGAAGGTGTTCCGCTAAGCTCCAGGCAGGGCCCGCAATCCGCCCTACAAGCCAAAAGATTCGCATACCCTTCGAGGTTGTGTATTGGGTCACTTTTTTTTATAAAATCTCTAACCAAGATTATTCAGACTTTGCGATCGCCCTTGAAAGGGAGTGCAGGGCAATCGCAAGATCCGGAAGAAAAGTTTTGATTGAAATTCGATTTATCCGAAGGATGATCGATGGTATCTCATCCCCACTTTCCGCTCTCGCCGACGTCCTCGTCGGCGAAACAACGCCAGCTTTTAATGCAAATTTCTCTATTGAATTAATATTTACGCCTTCCTTACGCACTTCCCCGCAACGAGGACGTTGCGGGGAGCCATTTTTTTCAATACTTCTTACTTTGCGATCGCCCTGGGATAAATATTGATTCTTCAATTGAATTTATTTATAATTGTTTTAGGTGGGAAAGGATGATGGAGATTGGCGAAGGAGAAAACCATGGTTTACAGTATCAATCCAAAATACATTCGAATTATTTTGCTATCCTTCACGCTTTTACTGCTGGCCGCCTGCCGACCCGCCGCCCTCACACCAACGTCTCCGCCAGCGGAAGAAACGCAGCCTGAAGTGAAGCCCTCGCCGACGGCCACCCTGGCGCCCTCCAAGACCCCTGAGCCGCCCACGCCCACACCGGTCACCCCCACGGCGACCGAGGTCGTTGCAGACCCCGCGCTGCCGCCCGAGCCCATCCCCCAAACGATCACCGCCAGCGATGGAACGGAATTGGAGGGGATGCTTTACCCAGCGGCGTCCCTGGAGGCGCCCCTGGTGGTGCTGATGCACTGGGCGCCGGGAGACCAAACCGATTGGGCGGCGATCGCCCCCTGGCTGCAAAATCGGGATTTCCCGCCGCAGATCCCCGACAACCCGCCGCCCTGGTTGATGCCCGACTGGTTCCCGGAGGTCCCCGCAGGGTTTTCATCCCATGTCTTCACCTTCACCTATCGGGGCTGCGAGGGCGGCTGCCAGGCCTTTGACCGCCAAGGGTGGCTGCTGGATACCGAAGCGGCCATGGACCACCTTCAAACCCTGGAAGAAGTGACCTTCTCCCAGGTGATCACCATTGGCGCCAGCACCGGCGCAGACGGCGCACCTTACGGCTGCTATTACCATAATGAAAACGGCGGCAGCTGTCAGGGTGCGCTTTCGCTCTCCCCTGGCGGGTATCTCACCCGGCCCTATCCCGAAGAGGTCAAGAACCTTGGGATGTCCGAGCCCCCCACGCCGGCCTGGTGCCTTTACAGCACCGATGATGCGCAATCTGCGAGCGCCTGTGAGAATGCCTCTGGTGATCATTACCGGCCGGTTTCTTACCCGGGAAACATCCATGGGATGCCCCTGGTGGTGCCGGATACGGATCCCAATCCCCTCGATCTGATCCTGGAATTTTTAAACCTGACGGGATTGTGCTCAGACTGTTCCTGATCGAACGCGGGCCCATTAAATCGAATAGCTGATTTTGAAGTAGAATCACGCGCATGCCACCCAACCCAACCAATCCTCTCGCCAGACGCCGACGCTTTTGGATCCTGATCTTCGCTTTTCTGAGCCTTATCCTTTTACTCCTGGCTGTGTGGGTCAACCAGGGACGCAAACCGAGCTCCTCGCTGCCGGCCAGCCTGGAGGAACACATGACCTATGAGGTGCTCAAGGTCTACCCCCATGATCCAGCGGCCTTCACGCAGGGGTTGATCTACCTGGATGGGTTCCTGTATGAAAGCGCCGGCCTGTACGGTGAATCCACCCTACGCAAAGTGGAACTTGATACGGGTGCAGTGCTGGAACGGATCGATCTCTCTCCGGATTATTTTGCCGAGGGGCTGACCGTCTGGGAGGATAGGTTGATACAGCTCACCTGGCGGGAAGGGACCGGGTTTGTTTACAGCCTGGATGATTTCTCCCTCCTGCAGCGCTTCACTTATCCAACCGAGGGATGGGGGCTGACCCAGGACGGCAAACGGCTGATCATGAGCGACGGTACGGCCGTGCTTTACTTTCTTAACCCGGAGACTTTTTTGATTGAAGATTCAGTCACCGTCACCTACCAGGATGAACCCATTCAGCGGATCAACGAGCTGGAATACATCCGGGGGGAGGTCTATGCCAACCTCTGGCAGACGGAGCAGATCATCCGGATCGACCCGGCCAGCGGCCAGGTGTTGGGTTGGATTGACCTGACCGGCATCCTGCCGCCAGAGCTTCGTAAGGAAGGCGCCGATGTGCTGAATGGGATTGCCTATGACCCGGAGGGGGATCGCTTGTTTATCACGGGCAAGTTTTGGCCCAGTGTGTTTGAAATCAGGTTGATCCCGAATCCTGAGGGCCAGTAAATCTGCAGGGGTTCTTACGCTCCAAAATTGACCAATCACACCCATATTATCAGATTTAGCAGCGGCTATTGACAAGAATGTTATTAATTTGTTAAGATTATGTTACCGATAACGTTACCGTTCACATTAACGACTTCTCCAGGTTGAAAAAGGGATCTTGTGGCTGAGACAAAGCGGGTAACCATTTCTGATGTGGCTGAAAAAGCCGGCGTGTCCAAACAGACGGTTTCACGCGTGATCAACGACCGACCCAACGTCGCCGATCACACGCGCGGGCGGGTCAAAGCCGTAATCAATAAGCTGGGTTACCAGCCAGACCCCATTGCCAGGTCGATGCGCGGCAGCTCGCACACACTCGGCTGCATCACCCCAAATTTGTCGGATTACAATTTCTCCAGCATTGTCCAGGCTGCCCAGGCTGAAGCTCGCAAGAGCGGCTTTTTCCTCCTGACGGGCAGCGCTCAAACCGAGCATGATGTCCAGCCGCTGCTTAACGAAATTATGAACCGCAGGGTTGACGGTTTGTTGGTGATCAACCCGCGTGATGATAACCGTTTTCTCCATCTGCTTCCCCTGATCGAGCAGGGCACCCCGATCGTTTACATCAAAAACACCCCGGTGGATGAGCAGGTTTCCGCCGTCAGCCTGGATGATGAAACCGGCGGTTACCTGGCGACCCAGCACCTGATCCAATTAGGGCATACCAAAATCGCCGCCATCCAGGGCCTGACGAATGAGGAGTGTACCAAGGAACGGCTGGCCGGTTTTCACAGGGCCTTTCATGAAGCCGGTCTCGAGCACAATCCAAGATTGCTCGCCAAAGGGGATTGGACGGCCTCCTCCGGCAGCCAGGCGATCCATGACTTGCTGAATCAGGGTGAAACGTTTTCTGCCGTTTTTGCCCATAATGACCGGATGGCGGTGGGCGTGATCAGGGTATTGCGGGAATCGGGTTTCAGCATTCCAGGCGATGTCTCGGTGATTGGCTATGATGATATCCCTTTGAGTTCCTATTTTGACCCGCCCATGACGACCGTCCGCCAACCCATGGAAGAATTTGGTCGCATCGGGGCACAAATTCTAATTGAGGCATTACATAACCGGTTTTTTAAACCGCAAATTGTTCGTTTGGCTCCTGAATTGATCATCAGGAAAACATGTGCACCTTATCAAACTTGAATGGAGGTGATGCCGGGCTTCTAACTTAATGAAAAGCAGCATGGTAACTGAACCAAAATATTTTGTCTATTCCAATAAGGAGAACCTAAGATGAAGAAACTTTTATACGTCCTCTCTTTGATCATCATCGCTTCGCTCATGCTTTCGGCATGCACCCCGGCGGATGTGACCGAAGAACCAGAAACCCCAGAGGTTGAGGAGCCAGAAGCAACAGAGGAAGCTGCAGAAGAGGACCTCCTCTTTGTGGCTATCAATAAGAGTGCAGATCAACAGTATTTCATTGACCTGCAGAACTCGTTTGTTGAAACGGCTGAAGAATTTGGCGCCGAGGCGCGCAAATTTGACGCTAAATTGGACCCCAGCTTGGGTGTGTCACTCGTGAACGATGCCATCTCAGCCGGCGCGCAGGGCATTGCCATCACCGTGCCTG
>CAZLEK010000047.1:0-13739 GCA_964558525.1 uncultured Candidatus Brevefilum sp. | reverse complement strand
CTCGTGAACGATGCCATCTCAGCCGGCGCGCAGGGCATTGCCATCACCGTGCCTGACCAAACCATTGGCCCGGCGATCGCCCAGGCGGCTGCTGAGGCTGGCGTGGTGCTGATCGCAACCGATGACAGCATTTCCGATGCAGAGGGCAACCCCGTGCCCTTCGTGGGCTTTGACGGCAAAGATATGGGCCGCAAGGTTGGCGAAGCGGCCGCCGACTTGCTGACGGAAGCTGGCTGGCTTGAGGATGCTGACAAGAAAGTGGGCGTCCTCTCAACAGAAGTGCAAACCCTCAGCGTCTGCAACGACCGCACCGATAATGAAAAGATCGCCATTTCGGCTGCGGGTGTGCCTGATGACCAGATCTTCCCGGTGCCTTACACGGGTGAAGCCCTGTCCGCGCAGGATGCGGCCGGCCCGATCATCACCGCCAATCCCGACATCACCCATTGGGTTGTGTTCGCCTGCAATGACGAAGGCGTCTTGGGCACCACCAATGCTTTGGCCACCGCCGGCTTTGAGCCAGACAGCATCATTGCTGTTGGCCTGGGTGCCTATGAAGCCTGCAAATTCTGGGCAGCAGATCAGGAATCCGGCTTCAAAGCCGCCTTGTTCATCTCGGGCCTGGATGTGGGCAGAACAGCCGCTCAGGTCCTGCACGATGCCGTTGTGAACGGAATCGAACCCCCCGAACAGACCTTTGCGCCCACGACCATTGTCACCAAAGAAAACTACACTTCGGTCATGGATCCAATTTCATTGAACAACTGCGGCGTCGGTGCAGAAGATCTCCCGGTGGAGGAAGAGGCTGAAGTTGAAGACCTCTTGTTTGTCGCCATCAATAAGAGCGCAGATCAACAGTATTTCATTGACCTGCAGAACTCGTTTGTTGAAACGTCTGAAGAATTTGGCGCCGAGGCGCGCAAATTTGACGCCAAATTGGACCCCAACCTGGGTGTGTCGCTCGTGAACGATGCCATCTCAGCCGGCGCGCAGGGCATTGCCATCACCGTGCCTGACCAAACCATTGGCCCGGCGATCGCCCAGGCGGCTGCTGAGGCTGGCGTGGTGCTGATCGCAACCGATGACAGCATTTCCGATGCAGAGGGCAACCCCGTGCCCTTCGTGGGCTTTGACGGCAAAGATATGGGCCGCAAGGTTGGCGAAGCGGCCGCCGACTTGCTGACGGAAGCTGGCTGGCTTGAGGATGCTGACAAGAAAGTGGGCGTCCTCTCAACAGAAGTGCAAACCCTCAGCGTCTGCAACGACCGCACCGATAATGAAAAGATCGCCATTTCGGCTGCGGGTGTGCCTGATGACCAGATCTTCCCGGTGCCTTACACGGGTGAAGCCCTGTCCGCGCAGGATGCGGCCGGCCCGATCATCACCGCCAATCCCGACATCACCCATTGGGTTGTGTTCGCCTGCAATGACGAAGGCGTCTTGGGCACCACCAATGCTTTGGCCACCGCCGGCTTTGAGCCAGACAGCATCATTGCTGTTGGCCTGGGTGCCTATGAAGCCTGCAAATTCTGGGCAGCAGATCAGGAATCCGGCTTCAAAGCCGCCTTGTTCATCTCGGGCCTGGATGTGGGCAAAACTGCCGCGGAAGTGTTGTATGATGCGGTTGTTAATGGTATTGTTCCCCCGGAACAAACCTTTGCACCCACCACCATTGTGACGCCTGATAACTACGAAGAGGTCATGGATCCCATTTCACTGGATAATTGTTCACAATAAATCACTCGAATAGAAACCGGGGGCTGGCCATTGGCCAGCCCCCAACAACTCTACCTTTATCGTTTGAAGGAAGAATCAAATATGGTTGATCAAGCCCCCATTTTTCTTAAAGACACCGAGATACCCACAGGCACTTTGAAGATCCGTAAGATGAGCAAAGCTTTTCCAAATGTTCAGGCGCTGGATGATGTCTCATTGGATATCCAACCCGGTGAGATTTTAGCCTTCATTGGCGAGAACGGCGCTGGAAAATCGACGCTATTAAAGATCATCAACGGCGACTACCAGGCAGATTCCGGGTCCATGTCCATTGATGGTAAAACGCTGAATTTTTCAAATCCGCGGGATGCCCATGACGCAGGAATTCGTGTCATTTACCAGGAGCCAGAGATCATCCCCGGCGTGGATGTCGCTGAAAACATTTGGGTCGGTGAATTGCCGAAACGATTTGGATTTATCGATCGTCGGCAGCTCAACGAACAGGTGCGGGTTAGCCTTGAAGAGTATGGCTTTGAAAATGTTCTGCCAATGGGGTTAATGGGGGATGAGCTTTCAACTGCGCAGGCTCAAATTGTTGAGATCATGCGGGCGCTCAAATCCGGTGTGCGTGTGCTCGCTTTGGATGAGCCGACCTCCTCACTCACGGATGACGAAGTCAACCGATTGTTTACGCTCATTCGACGGCTGAGGGATGAGGGCGTGGCCATCATTTACGTTTCTCACCGTTTACAAGAAATTATGGGTTTGTGTGAAAGGGTGGCCATCCTCCGGGATGGCAAATTGCGGACTGTTCAGCCCACCAGCGCATTGACTGAATCAGAGATGATCCGGATCATGGTGGGGCGGGAGCTCTCGGATGTCTTTCGCCGACGCTCTGCGGTCACAGATAAAAAAATTCTGGAGGTCAAAGATCTTCACAGCAACTGGCATCATGGGATCAATTTCCACATCAACGCCGGGGAGGTGGTGGGCTTTTCTGGGCTGGTTGGCGCGGGACGTTCGGAATTGGCTAAAGTTATTTTTGGTTGTATGCCCAAAACAAGAGGGAAGATCTTTGTGGAAGGCAAACAGGTCTCGATTCACAGCCCGGATCAGGCCATCCATGTTGGGATTGGTTTCGCGCCGGAGGATCGCAAGAATGAGGGCCTGATCTTGATCCGCAGTGTTCTGGAGAATACATCGATTGCAATCATGGACAAGATCACCAATTTCCACTTTGTCCAGAGCCGAAAAGAACGGCAGATTGCAAGCGATTTTGTTGAGAAGCTCAATGTGGTGACGCCCTCCCTGGAGCAATTGGTGGGCAAGCTCTCGGGCGGAAACCAGCAAAAAGTGGTCCTCGCCCGTTGGCTGGCCGCCCGGCCCAAAGTGTTGATCTTGGATGAACCCACACGCGGCATTGATGTGGGCGCAAAGGTTGAAATTTATCGCCTGATTGATGATTTAGCCAACGAAGGCTTGGGCATTATGCTGATCAATTCAGAGCTGCCAGAAATCCTGGGATTGTCGGACAGGATTTATGTCATGCAAAACGGCCGCATTACCGGGGAAGTTTCCAGGGAGAATGCGACCGAAGACACAATTTTAGAATTGGCGATGGTGGATGATCTTTCGAATATCTCAGAAAATGCCCATCGTCTAAATCATATTAATTAAGTTCACTAGGATAGAAACCGATGACAAAAGAAACGACATTTACTAAAACGACATCCAAAGAACAGCCCAACCTATTCAAGAGGATCATCGCTGGTGTTGGAGCGGATAACTTCTCATTGTTGATCGCTCTGGTATTCCTGATTTTGTTCATCACCATGTTCAGCGGCTGGTTTGGGTTGACCGGTGGGGATATGTTCTTCACCTGGCAGAACCTGATGAACAGCCTGGCCCAGGCGGTGGTCATTGTGGGTTTGCTGGCGATTGGCGAATCGGTTGTGATCATTGCCGGCGGCCTGGATATTTCCATTGGCTCCATTGCATCCGTTGGGTCTGTGGTGGGCGCCTCCGCCCTGGTTGGCGTGGGATTGGGTGGGTTGGGGCAGCTGCTGCCTAAGGACAGTGTCTTTATCGCTGTGTTTGCTGGCATCCTGGCAGGTGTGCTTTGCGGCGTGATCAACGGTATTGTCATTACCTATCTACGTGTGAATCCCACCATTGCCACCCTCGGTACCCTGGCGGCCTTTGCCGGCCTGGCCTTTCTGATTGCCCCGGAAGGGAAGCCCATCGGGGTGATGACGGTGCCTGATTTCACCTGGCTGGCCCAGGGTCGTTTGCTGCGCAACTTCTCCATTCCAGCCCTCGGCGGGTCCCAATGGACGGGAATTCCCATATTGACCATCATCTTGATCCTCGTAGGTGTGATTGTTCATACGCTCATGGCCTACACTGATTTTGGGCGCGCCATCTATGCCATCGGCGGGAATGAAAAAGCCGCCCACCTGGCGGGCATCAACCTGACCAAGATCCGCATCCTGATGTATATGCTCTCAGGCGGTATTGCCGGGCTGGCCGGGGTGCTGCTCACAGCACGCACGACTTCTGGCAATCCCATTAACGGAACCGGATTGGAGCTTCAAGCCATCACAGCGGTCTTCTTGGGGGGCGCTGCCACATCGGGTGGAAAGGGCACGATCATTGGGACGGGTTTGGCGGTGATCCTGGTGGGTATCTTGAACAACGGCATGAACTTATTAGGTTTCAACACCTTTGTTCAGCGTGTGGCTTTGGGCCTGCTGTTGATCGCGGCTGTGGCCATTTCGCAGTGGCGCCAGGCACGGGCAGAAACCGTGCGGACCAAGATCGCAAATGAAGCCTAGAGACATTCTCAAATAAAGACATTCGCAGGTTTCTTTTAGCCTTTTCAACACCAGATTATTGAAAAAGAAGGCATGTCATTATGGAATGTGTTTGGATCTTGAAAGGACACAAAGCAGCATGAAGCACCGCGAAAGAGTTGAATTGGCGCTGAACCATGAAGCCGCTGACCGCTGCCCAATGCAAATCTCTTTTACACCTGAGTTTGCCTCTCGGTTGGCTCAGTCATTAGATTTGTCAGCGGAGGAAGGTTACCATAACCCGCACGGCGGCGGCAACACCTACGTGTTGGAGCGGGCGTTAGGGCAGGACATGCTCCTGACTTCGGTTGGCTGGGCCAACGAATATTACCAGGATGCGGAAGCTTACACGGATGAATGGGGTGTTGGCTGGAAGAGAGTCAAATATGAAACGCCCTTTGGCGAGGGCCATTACACCGAAATGACAGAGTACCCGCTCGCTGAAGACAGCGCAATCGAAACCTATGTGCCCCCCGATCCGCTCAGGCCAGAGCTTTACAAAGAAGCCCAATGGGTGCTGGATCATTTCAAAGAGGAATTCTGGATCGTAGGCGTGACCGTCACCACCATCTTCGAAACCGCCTGGGCTTTACGTGGTTATGAGAGGATGCTGACGGATTTTTCCTTGAATCCTGACCTGGCCGAAGCAATTCTTGATATTCCTTACCAGTATCATCTGGCTGCAGCCAAACAGCTGGCAGGCATGGGTGTCGATATGATCTGGATGGGGGACGACATGGGCGCCCAGGATGCGATGCTCATCTCACCCCGGATGTGGCGGCGATTTTTCAAACCCCGGATGGCCAACTTCATCGCCGAGATCAAAGCCATCAATCCTGACCTCAAAGTTGCCTACCACTCGGATGGCAACATCATCCCCATCATTCCAGATTTAATTGAGATCGGATTGGATGTCCTCAATCCTATCCAACCGGCAAGCATGGACCCCAGGCAGTTGAAGGAGGAGTTTGGCGGGCAGCTCTGTTTTTGGGGCTCGATTGACGAACAGCACACCTTGCCCTTCGGATCGCCTGAGGATGTCAAACAAGAAGTCGAAGAACGGATCCACTTCCTGGGTAAAGATGGGGGCCTGATCCTGGGCCCAACCCATCATGTCCAGCTTGACACTCCCCTGGAGAATTTTTGGGCGATGGTTAACGCCATCCGAGAGACGCCGCAAAGGAAACCATAACATGCCAGAGGAAAACAAAACCAAGCTGTCTTCCGTTGAAGTCACTCAAACGACCTGGCACGGCCAGCCAGCCCTGAAGTTGGAAAATGGAACCATCCAGGTGGTGGTTGTGCCGGAAATGGGTGCAAAGATCACCTCGCTTTTGGATAAACGCAATCAGGTCGAGTGGCTGATTGGCCCAGGAGACCGGCCTTTCAAGCCTGTTCCTTATGGCGCAGTGTTCACAGATCAAGACATGAGCGGTTGGGATGAAATGTTCCCCACAATTAACGCCTGCCAGTATCCAGGTCCTTCATCGGGTCAATCTATTGCTTTGCCCGACCATGGTGAGGTATGGGCCCTTCCCTGGCAGCGCGTCTCAAGCGGCCAGGCGGCGCTGGATTTCCAAGTGTCAGGCCGGGCTCTGGCGTATACATTTTCCAGGAAAATTGAATTTGCCGAAGAATCTGTTCTTCGGTTCAGTTACCAAGCTGTCAACCGATCGGATAAACCTCTGCATGCCCTCTGGGCCGCCCACCCCCAATTTTTATCCGGGTCCAATGCCAGAGTGATCTTGCCGCCGCACATAGCGAAGGTCTGCAATGTGCTGCCGGAAAGCTTCGGCTGGGCGAGAGAAGAAGCATGGATGGATTGGCCCAAGGCAGCCCGCCTGGATGGGACGGAAGTCCGATTGGACGAGGTGGGACCCCCAACATTAAATCAGGCCAGAAAGGTTTACATCCCACCAGAGGAGCGCGCTTCCTGGGTTTCGATTGTCCGCCAGCCCGCGCAGAATTGGCTCTCCCTGTCCTGGGATGTGAGCGAGGTGCCGTATTTGGGCCTTTGGGTCGATGAAGGTTTTATCAGCCCGGATTCCGTGATCGCCCCGGAGCCGGCCACAGGATTTTATGACAGCCTGGCGCTGGCTGCTGAAAAGGACCGTCAGATGGTCCTTCAACCAGGAAAGAGCCTTTCCTGGTCGCTTTTGGTGCGTTTTGGCGATCATAAAACAGCCTTTCTTTAAATCGCCGCCTTGGCGCTGTTCACTGGATGATTTAAGAACCCAACGTTTATGAAGGAATGATATTGATGAACAATCTACAAAGATTCAATCAAGCCCTGGACTGGCAGCCCATTGACCGCCTGCAGACCTACGACTTTTTGGATAATAAAAGCATTTTGGAAGTCCACGGCGGCTATGATGCCACCCGTTCGTATTCCTTTGACGAACTGATCGAGATCAACGGCAAAGCCTGGAAAAGCATTGGGGTGGATGTGACCCGGTTTGTTTACGATCCGGCCTCTCATTGGATGGGGACAAAAATCGAGAACTGGATTCGCTTCTTTGATGTCCACCCGGATAACTGGAAGGTCTCTCAGGCTGGCGAAACCGCCTGGATTTCGCATCGGCCCTTTAAAACCCTGTCTGACCTTGAGAAAAATATGCCCAAGAAGCCGGTCTATGAAGAGGTGCGCGGTTGGTTTCAACCCGCGTTCAAGCAGATGCAGGATGCTTTGGCCGCTTATGACGTGGTCTTGATTGGCGCGGTGGAGGGCCCGATCACCGATGCTTATTCCTACATGGACATGGAATTGTTTTCTGAGGCTATCTACGATGCGCCTGAACTTTTAGCCCATGTCATGGATTGCACCGGCTTGTTCTCTGCCCATGTGGCCCGGGCTTATGCTGAAATCACCAAAACGCCGATCCTCTTTATGGGTGAGGATATCGCTGGGAGCACCGGCCCCATCTTCAGCCCGAAATTTGTCAAAGAGGAAGGTTTGCCCCGCTGGCGCTGGATCTCCGAGCCCATCAAAGAAAAGGGCTATAAGTTCTTGTTTCACACCGATGGTCGCTATGGGAACTTCCTGAAACTGATTTTTGATGAATTTGAGGCGGACGGCCTTAACCCCATTGAGCGCAATAACTGCAACGACATCTTTGAAATCAGACAGCAGCACCCCGATAAATTGCTGTTTGGCAATGTCTGCTGCGTAAATACCCTGCCGCATGGGACGCTGGGTGATGTGGAAGACGAAACCCTGGAATTGATCGAGAAGATTGGCCCGCAGGGCGGCATTTTCATCGGCTCATCCAGCGAGGTGCACGAACATGTGCCGGTGGCCAATGCGGAGAAAATGTATCAAACGGTTCATGACTATGGGGCCTACCCCATTGACCTGGACCGCATTCGAGCCAGGCGACTGGAATTGCGGCAGAAGAACCTGCTGGACTTCAGGGCAAACCTGGATTGATCCGGCATCTCCCTGATAAACAGATCTTGATTGACTGCGCAATTGATTTTTACTCGTCAGTCGATTAAGATGTATCTTGGTCCTATTGATTTCTTAAAGGTTTAAACCATGCAGAATGCACTCACGGACAGGGTTGTGAAAAAATATTTTGATCAGTACCACAACCAGCCCACAACCCTGGTTTTCGCTCCCGGCAGGATCAACTTGATTGGCGAACACACCGACTATTCCGATGGCTACGTTCTGCCGGTTGCCATCAACCTGGGCATTGCGATCGCTATGGCCCCCCGGGAAGACTCGTTGATCAAATTGTATTCCATCGATCTGGAGGATGCCTTTGAATTTAATTTGCACGACTTCCAAAAGGACGGTGGTTGGGGGGAATACATTAAAGGGGTTGCCTGGGCGCTGGGCGAGGAGGGATACCAGCTCAGGGGCTGGCAGGGCGTCATCAGCGGATCGATCCCTATTGGGGCGGGATTATCCTCCTCAGCCGCAGTTTTGGTCGCCGCGGTCAAAGCATTTTGCAGTTCCAGCGCGCTTTCGCTTTCTGAGGTCGATATGGCCAAGATTGGGCGGAGGGCTGAGAGCGAATGGGTGGGGGTGAATGTTGGGATCATGGACCAGTTGGTTTCGTCAGCAGGCCAAGCGGATCATGCCGTCCGCCTCGATTGCAGGACCCTGGAATATGAGTATGTGCCTATCCCAGGACATGTCAATTTTGTGGTCTTAGATACCATGACGCGCCGTGAGCTCACCAACTCGGCCTACAACACCCGTCATGAAGAGATCAAACAGGCCTCTAAGGCCCTGGGGGTGTCCATACTGCGCGATGCAAACCTTGAGTTGCTGGCTGAAAAGCGAAGCGCTCTCTCTGAGACCCTTTATCGTCGCGCCCGCCATGTGATTTCTGAAAATCAGCGTGTGCTCGCCTTCAGCGAGGCGATGAAAGCTGGGAACCTCCAGGCCATGGGCGCGCTGATCAACGCCAGCCACGCCAGCCTGCGAGATGACTTCCAGGTCTCCAGTGAGGAGCTGAATTTGATCGTGGAGATCGCCCAAAACCAGCCGGCCTGCCTGGGCGCCAGGATGACGGGGGCGGGTTTTGGGGGCTGCGCCCTGGCCGTCATGGAAGACGCCAGCGTTGAGGAATTTATTAAAACCGTCACCTTTGCGTATCAGGCTGAAACCAGCATCGAACCACATTTATTTAAAATTGAAAGTGAAGATGGGGTTTGGGCCCGAAAAATCACCTGAAACGTTTTTCATTATTCAGTAATATATTTTTTGTCAGGTTGGCGCCTGATAAATACGTTAGGAAACTGGCAGGTAGGACTTAATCGGTGATTTCCGGTCGCGATGACACCAAAACCCAGGCCTGGGCGCTTCAGTCATCCGTATGACAGGTATGGCGCAAGGGTGGCCTGAGAGGCAATTATTCTGCTTAATATTGATTAGCTCAACACAGTCTGTGATTAAGATAATCAGCGCCTACCTGACGCTTTAATTTAATCATTTGTAGAAAAAGAATCAGCACGTGGTCAATATTTGGTGGGTTGTCCTCCAATGGTTAAAAGGATCATCATTTTTTACATTGCCGCGTCATCAGGAATTTGTTTCCTTGTGCCAACTTACAGCTGAGATTGAGAGGATTCATGGATGAAACTATCCGCTTGTTGATCGAATTTTATATTGTCAGGTAGGCGCTTCTTTGTATTATTAATGATCCTCTTGAGCAAAGTATTGTACGGTAGATATTCAGGTTTCTGAGTCAGACCCAGCGCCATACCTGACCTGCAAAAACGAAATCAGGCGGCTGACCAAATCAGCCGCCTGAAGGGGTTTAATCAGTGGGTGGTGTTTATTTGTTCTTTGATTTGCCTTCAATCACGTTCTTCTCGCCGCTGCCTTTGATCTCGATCCGGCGGGGTTTGACCTCTTCCTTCTTGGGAAGGTGGATCTTCAGCACGCCGTTCTTGGTCTCGGCCTGAATGCCCTCCACGTCCACGGTGCCGGGCATGGAGATCGTGCGGGAGAAGGTGCCGTAGCGACGTTCGCGCAGGTGATAGCGGCCATCTTCACCTTCTTCTTCGCGTTCTTTGGTCATCTCGCCCTTGATCGACAGGTTGTTGTCGGTGTAGGTGATCTCGATCTCTTCCGGGTCGATCCCGGCCACGTCGGCTTTGACAACGAACTCATCATCGTTCTCGATCACGTCCAGGGCCATGCGCAGGTTCAGGGGCTCACTGTAACCAAGCTCGCCGTCATCGTAGAAATTGTTGAGCATGCGGTCCATCGCTCGGCTCCATGAAAGCATTTCCCGTACAGGGTCACGTCGAATTAAGTTAGCCATCTCATACCTCCATTTTTCTGTTCTGATGATTACATCTTTAATTTAAAAAAGGATTGTATGAAAACCGTTAAAGAAAAATATGCAAATCATAAAAAAATCTCCTGACTTGCTCACTTTACATCTTTTTCGGTCATTTTCCGGGTAATATCGCGATTTTTAGGACACTAACATGAAAAAATAAGGCAGTCTAAAGCACTGGGCGACCAAGCCTTCTCCTTGAGGAGAAGGTGGCACGAAGTGCCGGATGAGGTGTTTCTTCTAAAATGTCCTGTAATTTTATTTGATTATATTACCGATAGGTTCACCACCTCATCAGTCGGCTACGCCGCCAGCTTCTCCTCGAGGAGAAGCCAAAACAAAGCCTTTCAATGTTGACCACACCAAAAAGGGCAGGCGTTCTGTTTTACTTTAAGACAATGACACGATGTGCTAGAGGAGTTGTTCATTTTATAATATACAGGAACGAGACCTCATTATCCGACACACTAACTTTTGTCAATGATTTTCTTTATCGGAAACAACTCAGCTTCAGGACACTAATATGAGCAAGTCAGGTATGAAAACCGTTAAAGAAAAATATGCAAATCATAAAAAAATCTAATGAAGGAAGGAAGAAAGGGATACGCGGACCGAGCTGGAAGGTGGGTGGTTTTATTCTTTTTCAACGACCCAGAAATGCGATAAACCCAGGCGGCTTAAAGGCGTTTTCTCCAGCCGCTGCAGCACGCCTCGCAGGAGCTTGCCCAGCCTGGGCCAGCGAGCGATGATGTTGTCATACGCGCCAAACAGGGTCTTTTTCTGAACAAATTTCACGGGCAGGCCTGTAAACAGCCGCGCCAGATCCCGGCGGGTGTAGACCTGCACGTGGGGGGCCAGACGGTCGCGCCAGCGTCGGGGCAGATAGTTGATCAGGGGAATGTTGCCGAAATGGTACTGCCCCTGCCAGTAGAAACCGTGGGTTTCAAAGGGATAGCCCCGGTTGGGGCAGAACAACACCAGCCGGCCGCCGGGCCTGAGCACCCGCACGATCTCCATGATCGCTTTTCGGTCATCTGAGACGTGTTCCAAAACCTCGTGGCTCAACACCAGGTCGAAGGTGTCCCCTGGGAAGGGCAGCGCTTCTCCCGCGCCGTTGGCCACATTCCGGGTTTTTGTTGTGGCGGCTTGCAGCCTTTCAAATTCAATGTCCAGCCCAACCAGGTCCTGCATCACCAGTCCCAGGTGGTGCAGGTACATCCCGATTCCGCAGCCGTCCACCAGCCCCTGGCCTGAGAGCCGCTCACCGGCGGCGTCCAGGATCATCTCCAGCCTGCGGCGCTGGCCGGCGCGCCAGACATAGGAGGGTTCACCCCGCAGGGCGGCTTTTTCGAGATCGCGTGATTGGGTCATGGCTCATTCAGAGGGTGTTGGATCGTTGTCCTGGCTGTAGGGCATCCAGGCCAGGATGGTGGTCCCCTCGCCGGGTTCTGTGGAGATCTCCAGGTCGCCGCCGACGTTGCGGGCGCGGGTTTGCATGTTAGAAATGCCGTGGCCGAGGGTGAACTGGATCTTCTGGGGGTCAAAACCCCGGCCGTTGTCGTGGACTTCCATCAACACCCGGTTGCTGGTCATCCAGACCATCACCTCCACCTTGTCCGCCTGGGCGTGCTTGGCCACGTTGGCCAGCGCTTCCTGGCAGATGTGGAACAGCGCAATGGCGTGGGGATCCGGCAGATCTTCGAGCCCTTCGCTGGGACCGCTCAACTTGGCCTCCACCAGGGAGTTGGCGCGGAATTCGTTGACCAGCCGCTGCAGGCCGTCCATCAAGTTCTCTTCATACAGCTGGCGGGGGCGCATGTCCATGATGAAGGCCCGCAGGTCGCGGATCGTGCTGTTGAGGTCTTCAATCGATTGGTTGATCCGCTTGCGGGATTGTTCAGGCTCCTCGCCCAGCAGCAGGCGGGCGTGTTCCAGGGTCAGGCCTACGGCGTAAATCGACTGGATGATCCCGTCGTGCAGGTCCATTCCGATCCGTTCGCGCTCCTCCAGCACGGCCAGCCGGCGGCCCTGGATGTTCAGGCGCACGTTTTCGATCGTGGTGCCCACCCAGGAGGCGATCGAAGTCAGCAGCTGCTGGTCCATGGCGTCCAGGGGTTTTTCGTGGCGCAGCGCAATGCTCAACACACCGAGCACTTCGCTGCGGCTGGTCAGGGGGAAGCAGGCGATCTGGTGGATGCCCGCCTCCAGGAGGGCTTCATTCTGCAGATAGGGATCTTCAACGTAAGGCAGGATCAGCACGCTGGGCTGACCGGTGCGAGCCGTTTGGCCGATCAGGGCTTCTCGGACAGTGAAGCGGTCCTGTGACCAGATGGCCTGATCGGTAGCGCCCTTCCTCAAGACTTTGTAAAGGGTGCTGTGATCTTCTTCGCTCAAAAAGATTTCACCCACATTCACATTGAAGTAGTTGATCACCCGGGTCAGGGCCGTTTGCAGCAGCTCGTCCAGTTCAGTGATTGAAGCCAGGGCGGAGGCCAGGTTGTTCAGCAGGGCCAGGTCCTGGTTGCGGCGGGTGAGGGTGCGGTCCCGCTGGCGCAGTTCGTTGTAGGAGCGGGCGTTGGAGATGGCCACCGCGGCGTAGTCCGCCAGGGTCTCCACCACGCGTTCGTCATCCTCGCTGAAGGGCGCTTCGTCGCGTTTGTCGGTCAGGTAGACCTGGCCAATTTCACGTGCCCCCAGCCGGATCGGTACACCCAGCAGGGAGGTCAGGTGGGGGCGGCCTCCCGGGAAGCCGGCGCGCTGCGAATCCTTCTGGATGTAATCCACCCGGATGGGGCCTTCAGCGTCAGCGATCACCCCGAGCAGGCCCAGCTCCAAGGGCTCGTGGTCAATGTCGCTGGTTTCGGCCGCAACCATGTCGTAAGTGATAAAGCGTTCGATCTGCCCGTCTTCGCGCCGAATGGCGACGGCGGCGTTATCAGCGCCGATCTGTTCGCTGGCGATCCTTGCGATGCGCGGCAGCAGTGAGTCCAGGGAGATATCCTTGACAAGCTCCAGGCTGGCGTGATGGAGCGCGGCCAGTCGGCATTGGAGTTCTTCTGGGGCGATTTTGGCTTCAATGCTCATAGCGGAGTAATTTTACCTCGAAACGCTTCCCGCCGTGCGCATTGGGATTGCCGTTCAGGGCAATCGCAAGATCCCCACGAACAGGGATGATTGAAATTCTTTTTATCCGAAGGGTGATCGATGGTCTTTCATCCCACCTATCCGCGCTCGCCGACGTCCCCTTCGGCGGAAAAACGCCATTTTAAATGCAAATTTCGTGTCTACTCAGGCATTAGGTAAGAACTTAACACAATACCCTTCGGGCACGATGAGGACACAATACCCCGAGGGTACGATGAGGTCACCAAGA
>CAZLEK010000046.1:0-17979 GCA_964558525.1 uncultured Candidatus Brevefilum sp. | reverse complement strand
CGACGGAGGTATTATCAATGAATGTTAATGATCCAATTGCTGATATGCTGACCCGCATCCGGAACGTTGCGATAAGCAACGGGACGTTGGTGAGTATGCCCAGTTCGAAGATCAAGGCGGAAATTGCCCGGATCCTGGTCGAAGAGGGCTATGTTGAAAGTTATGACGTTGTTGAGGGTAGTAAACCTCATCAAAAAGTATTACGTATCCGTCTGAAGTATATAGGTGAAAGGCGTCACCGCCGCCCCTTGATCACTGGGTTAGAGCGCGTGAGCCGGCCTGGCTGCCGAATATATACCGGGAAGACGGATATCCCCTGGGTGCTGTCAGGCATTGGTGTGGCAATCATGTCCACCCCCAAGGGTGTGATGACCGGCCAGCGCGCCCGTAAAATGGGCGTGGGCGGCGAAATTTTGTGCAAAGTATGGTAGCGCCAGGCGCTATAGGAGGTACGAGACGTGTCTCGAATTGGACAATTACCGATTGAAGTGCCCTCAGGCGTAGATGTCACAATTGACGGCGCTTATGTCAAGGTCAAAGGGCCCAAAGGTGAAATGGAATTCACTTTTACGCCAGATATGACCATAAAAAAAGAAGATGGCAACATTGTTGTCGAACGCCCCAGCGATGAACCCAGGCACCGCGCCTTACACGGCACGACGCGTTCAGTCATCAACAATATGGTGGTGGGCGTCAGCAAGGGTTACGAAAAAATTCTGGAGATCGAAGGCGTGGGCTACCGCGCTGAGATGAGCGGCAAGAACCTGGTGGTCAATGTTGGTTTTTCGCATCCAGTGGTGGTGGAACCGCCGGAGGGAATCAGCTTTGAGGTGGACATGAAAGTTCGCCAGATCAAGGTATCCGGTTATTCCAAACAGGTTGTTGGCCAGGTAGCGGCGGATATCCGCAAATTGAGGCCGCCGGAGCCTTACAAAGGCAAGGGTATTCGCTATCAGGGCGAATACGTGCGCCGCAAACCGGGTAAAGCCGGAAAGACAGCAATTTAATTATTTTGAAGGTGAAATATTATGGCTAAGAAATCACGGAATGAGGCTCGATTACGCCGGCATCGTCGTGTGCGGAAAAAGATCTTTGGTACGCCCGACCGGCCGCGTATGAATGTGTTTCGAAGTTCGACGGAGATCTATGTTCAGCTGATTGATGATTTTCGAGGGGTTACCCTGGCGGCTGCATCCAGCATCGACTCGGAATTGCGCACAGAACTGGAAGGCTTGACGAATGTGGAGCAGGCGAAGAAAGTCGGTCAGGCGATTGCTGAACGCGCCAAGGGAGTCGGAATCGACCAGGTTATTTTTGACCGTGGTGGATACAAGTATATGGGCCGTGTGAAAGCGTTGGCCGAAGCTGCCCGCGAAAGCGGCCTGGAATTTTAGGAAAGAGGCGTTATGTCGGACTACCGAAACGAAAATCAATTTGATGAACGTGTGATCGATATTGCACGCGTTGCCAAAGTTGTCAAGGGCGGCCGCCGGTTTTCTTTCCGGGTGGTGATGGTGATTGGCGATAACGCTGGGAGCGTTGGGTTGGGAATTGGCAAGGCGAATTCTGTCCCCGATGCGATCCGCAAAGCCAGTGACAAGGCCCGTAAGGATATGCGCAAGATCAATTTGAACGGCACCTCGATCTCCCATCAGGTGATCGGCAAGCAGAGCGGCGCCCGCGTGCTGCTCCGGCCGGCTGCGGCTGGAACCGGCGTGATCGCCGGCGGCGGCGTCCGCGCTGTGCTGGAGGCTGCCGGCGTTCATGATATTTTGACCAAATCTTTGGGAAGCAGCAATATTCTCAATGTGGTTCGAGCAACCTTTAATGCGTTGGACCAGTTGATGTCCCCCCGGGAGCAGGCTGCATATCGCGGCAAAGAACTAGATAAGATCAAACCCTACTGGGAGCGCGAGAAAAATGGCTAAGAAAAAAAAGAAACAACTGGCAATCACCCTGGTTCGCAGCCCCATTGGGTATTCAAAACGACAAAAAGCAACTCTGAAGGCGATGGGCTTAAAGAAGATCAACCAGCGTGTGCTGCAGGATGATACGGACGTCATGCGCGGGATGATTGATAAAGTCGCCCATCTCATTGAGGTTGATCAGGCGTAAGGTGTTAATATGAAATTACATGATTTAAAACCCAATAAAGGCGCCCATCGAGACCGGAAACGTGTTGGCCGCGGCACCGCCGCCGGACAGGGCAAGACTGCCGGCCGGGGTATGAAAGGCCAAAATTCACGTGCTGGCGGCGGCGTCCCCCTCTATCACCAGGGCGGCAACCTTCCCTTTTTCAGGAAACTGCCTTTCAAGCGTGGTCAGGGGATGAACGTTGTCAATCGGGTACGGTATGCAGAAGTAAACCTGGATCAACTGGTTGACTATCAAGCAAAGACGGAAATCACCCCTGAATTCTTGCTCGAAGAAGGCATCGTAAAGGACCTTGATTTACCCATCAAGATCCTTGGCCGGGGTGACATCTCGGTTGCCTTGAAGATCAAGACACACAAGATCTCCAAAAGCGCTCAGGATAAGGTTGAGAGCGCTGGCGGCAGTGTGGAAATTATCCAGGCCTAAAAAAGGAGACCTGAAAAATGAAGCGGTCCGCTTGGCGCCACCTGTTCAAATCAAAAGACATTCGAAGGAAGTTATTAATTTCGCTGGCATTGTTGGCGATCTATCGGCTTGCCTCTAACATCCCGGTGCCAGGGGTTGATCGGGAATTGGTGGCGCAGTTAACCCAAACCGGAGGCGCTGCAGGTGGGTTGATCAATATGCTGGATATGCTCTCCGGCGGTGCGGTTTCGAATTTCTCAGTGCTGGCCATGGGCGTTTATCCTTACATTACCGCCCAGATTATCCTCCAGCTCTTGATTCCGATCATCCCTGCCCTGGAACGCAAGATGCAGGAGAACCCCAGTGAGGGGCGCCAATGGATGGAAAAATGGACGATCATCCTCACTGTACCAATGGCAGCCCTTTCAGCGGTTGGCCAGATCAATATCTTCAACGCCATTCTCGGCCAATCGGTGGCCGCGCAGTTCGGTTTTGCGGGAGATGTGCTCATCCCCACCCTGGCGACCGTCATCTCCATGATGGCGGGGACGATGTTTGGCGTCTGGTTGGGTGAGCTGATCTCTGAATTCGGGATCCGCGGCCAGGGCCTGTCTTTGATCATTTTTGCAGGCATCGTATCGGGCATTCCCCAGAACCTGTATCAATTATTGAGCGATCAGACCTTTTGGTGGATGATCTTCATCGTGGTGGCTTTGTTGATTGTGACCATCTTCGCGGTGGTGTATGTGCAGCAAGGGCGCCGGCACGTCCCGGTAATGTTCCCAGGACGCCGTGTTGGCAGCCGGATGTCGATGCCCGTGAAAAGCTCTGTGCCCTTGATGGTGAATATGGCCGGCATGATCCCGATCATTTTCGCCCAATCCATCATGACCTTCCCCACAATCATTGCGAGCTTTTTTAACAACTCCGATGTGGAATGGATTCGGAATTTTTCCCAAAGCATTCAGACGATCCTCAGTGGCGAAGGGGTGATCTATCCGATCCTGTTCTTCTTCATGGTGGTTTTGTTCACCTTCTTTTATACAGACATCCTTTTTGCTCAGCAGAACTACGGTGACAATTTGAAGAAGCAAGGCGCCCAAATCCCGGGTGTCGCTCGCGGCGCTGCAACCCAGCGCTACCTGACCAAGGTTCAAAGGCGAATCACCCTGCCCGGCGCTTTGTTCCTGGGTGTGGTGGCTGCCATGCCTTACTTCCTGGGATTATTCCTGCCCCAGGGTATCCAGCAGACGAGCATTTTCCTGGTGTCATCCACAGGGCTGCTGATTGTGGTAGGTGTGGTCCGTGACACTTTCCAGATTATTGAAACCGACCTCAAGATGCATGGTTACGACGACCGGTTGATCAGCTGAGAGAGGAGAATTTGATGGCGCCTTCGTATATTGTGATGTTAGGACCGCCTGGGGCAGGCAAAGGCACCCAGGCGAAAAAAATTGCTCAGGAACTGGATCTCGTGCACGTTTCCACAGGCGACCTGTTTCGAGAAAACCTTCAGCATGAAACTGAGCTGGGTAAACTGGCGCAACAATATATGAACGCAGGCGAATTGGTGCCCGATGATGTCACCGTCCGGATGGTGGAAGAACGGCTTTCGCGTCCGGACTGTGAGGATGGCGCCGTCTTGGACGGTTTCCCACGCAATCCATCCCAGGCGAAAGCCCTGGATGAACTGCTGCAAGATCTGGATGGGAAGGTCAGTGTGGTGCCTTTTATCAAGGTTCCGGATGAGGTTTTGGTTGAGCGGCTGAGCGGCCGCTGGATGAGCCCGTCTGGACGGGTGTATCATGAGAAATTTAATCCACCCACGGTAAAATGGATTGATGATATTGACGGCTCACAGCTTTACCAGCGTGAGGATGATAAACCTGAAACAGTGCGTCATCGCATCCAGGTTTACAACGAGCAAACTGCCCCGCTGATTGAGTATTACCGCGAGCAGGATGTGCTGGTGGAGATTGACGGCACCCAATCCATTGAGGATGTCACTGAAGACATTATGGAAGTGGTGGAGGAGGCCTGAATTGATTTCTTGGGAGCGTTCGATCAACATCAAAACGCCATATGAGATCAAGATCATGCGTGAAGCAGGCCGGATCAACGCTGAGTCCCTGGCCGCGGCAGTGGCGCTGGTTAAGCCGGGCGTGACCACAGGTGAGCTCAATGAAGCTTTTGAAGCGGTTCACAAGAAATATGATGTGTTTTCGCCTTTCAAGGATTACCCGGGGCCCTACCCGTATCCCGCCAGTATTTGCACCAGCGTGAACGATGAACTGGTGCACGGCATTCCCAGCGATCGCAAGCTGGAAGAAGGCGACATTGTCAGCATCGACTGCGGCACGGTTTACCAGGGTTTTGTTGGTGATATGAGTGTAACGGTACCGGTGGGCAAGGTGGATGCCGAGACAGACCGCTTGATTAAAGTCACCCAGCAGGCCCTTGAGATCGCCATCTCCAAGATGGTTCCGGGAAACACCACCGGTGACGTTGGCTGTGCGGTGCAAACCTTTGTGGAAGAACACGGCTTTTTCATCACCCGGACATATACCGGGCATGGCGTGGGCCGAAAGATGCATGAGGGACCGCAGGTACCGAATTACGGCAAGCCCGGACGCGGGATGAAGCTGCGTGAGGGCATGACCATCGCCCTGGAACCGATGGTCTTGGTCGGAACGGGAAGCACACGGGTCAAAGAGGACGATTGGACAGTCGCTTCGGCTGACGGTTCGCTGACAGCCCATTTTGAGCATACAGTGGCTGTGACCTCCAACGGCCCACAGATTTTAACGGAATTATAGGCTTCGATAGACTGGACGATTGTGCTGATCGCAGGTATAATCACTACTTTGCATCAGGACATAACATGCAGGTAAAGACATATTGAACCTAAAATGTCTTAAGGAGATTTATTATGAAAGTATCAGCATCGATCAAGAAACGCTGTGCAAAATGCAAAATTGTTAAACGCAATGGTCGTTTGTATGTGATTTGTGAAAACCCGAAACATAAGCAGCGACAAGGATAAGGAACAGACATATGGCACGTATCGAAGGCGTAGACCTGCCACGCGACAAACGCGTTGAAATTGGTCTGAGATATATTTATGGTATCGGCCCAACCCGGGCCAATGAAATTATTGAAGCGACCGGTGTGGATCCTGACACGCGCGTGAGGGATCTTCAGGACAGCGACGTTTCTAAGCTGCGTGAATTCATTTCCAGTAATTACTCTGTGGAAGGCGATTTACGGCGTCAAGTCCAGATGAATATCAAGCGTCTGATTGAAATTGGCACCTATCGTGGACTGCGACATCGTCGCGGGCTCCCGGTTCGCGGACAGCGCACCAAGACCAACGCCCGGACCCGTAAAGGTCCGAAGAAGACGGTAGCCGGTCGCGGCCGCCGCCGTGGTGTCGGCAAGAAATAATCGATTTGTCATCAAGACCTTCCAAAAGTCTATCTGGGTTCTCCTTCCTTTCTACCCCGCGGCAAGATAGACCTGAGGATGGGATGAGAGTATGAGTTAGCGAGGAACAATGGCTAAAAAACCACAACGAACGCGGCGAACATCGGGTTCGCGCAAAGTCAAGCGCCAGATGTCGACAGCTCAGGTGCATGTGATGGCTTCCTTCAACAACACCATTATTACAGTGACCGATTTACAAGGGAACACTGTTTGTTGGGGAAGCGCCGGTTCAGCCGGATTCAAAGGCTCCCGGAAGAGCACGCCCTTTGCCGCCCGTTTGGCAGCTGAACAAGTGATGAAAACCGCACAGGGTTTCGGCATCCAGGAAGTTGATATGATCATCAAAGGACCTGGCCCGGGCCGTGAGGCGACCATCCGCGCCGTACAGGGCATGGGTATTACCGTCCGCTCCATTGAGGACGTAACGCCGGTGCCGCATAACGGCTGCCGCCCCCCCAAGAGACGCCGCGTTTAATCGAAATTTTTTAAGAGAGGAAAGTAATGGCAAGATATACAGGACCGGTGTGTAAATTATGCCGGCGTGAAGGTGAAAAATTATTTTTGAAAGGTGAGCGTTGCTTCACACCCAAGTGTGCGGTGGAACGGCGCACCTATGCCCCTGGTGAGCATGGGCGTTTCAGCGGTCGTCGAAGCCGCGATTCGGATTATCAGCGCCAGCTGCGTGGTAAACAGAAAGCCAAGCGGATTTACGGCGTTCTAGAGCGTCAGTTCAGACGCTATTTCCGTCAGGCGCAAAAACAACCCGGGTTGACCGGCTTGAATTTGCTCCAACTGCTGGAATCCCGTTTGGACAATGTTGTCTATCGGTTGGGTTTTGCCGAAAGCCGAAATCAGGCCAGGCAGTTGGTAAATCATGGTCATTTCACGGTCAATGATCGCCGAAATGACATCGCTTCGACGATCATCAAACCCGGTGATACCGTCGCTGTGGGTGAAACCTCAAAGAAGCGTGATTACTTCAAAACACTGCGGCAGGCTGAAGAAACACGTACGCCGCCTGCTTGGGTCCAGGCAGATTTGAACAACCTTTCTGGCCGGGTTATCCGTTTACCCGAACGTGCTGAGATTGATGGTAATTTGAATGAGCAGCTCATCGTTGAGTTCTACTCGCGATAAGGCTGGTTGATGATCGTGCAAACAATGCACAGGTAAGGGGTATGACGTGACTGGAAAAATTAGTATGGTTAAACCAAAAGTAGAGCGGGTGGCAGAAGCCCGTAACTATGGTAAATTCGCGATCAGCCCATTGGAACGGGGCTTCGGCACCACCGTTGGTAATGCTTTGCGCCGGGTGCTGTTGTCTTCACTTGAGGGCGCAGCGATTACATCGATCCGAATCACGGACGTCCTGCATGAGTTCAGTGAGATTGAAGGCGTGCGGGAAGATGTGATCAATGTGATTTTGCAGCTGAAACAGCTGCGGATGATCCTGTTTGATGTGGATATCGCTCACCTTCACCTGGAAGTCAGTGGTGAGGGCACGGTGACGGCGGCGGACATCATCTGCCCACCCGAAGTTGAGATTGTCAACCCAGATCTGTATTTGTTCACTGTGGATAGTAAGAAAGCTGATCTTGAGATTGACCTGACCGTTGAATTGGGTCGAGGATACTCCCCGGCCAATGAGCGCGGCGACAATTTGCCGATTGGCGAACTGCCGGTTGATGCGATCTTTACACCGGTTCGGAAAGTGAACTGGACGGTGGGTTCAGCCCGCGTGGGACAGAGCACTGACTATGATAACCTCTTGATGGAAATCTGGACGGATGGGACGATCTCTCCTGAACAGGCGATGAGCGACTCATCGAAAATTTTGATCGAACACCTGCGGTTTATCGCTGGCATCAGCGAAGAAATGCTCTCTGTACCTATTGAGCAGGCGGAACCAGTAGCGACGGTTAACAGTGAAGCTGCTGAGATGCCGATTGAAAACCTGGACCTAACGGTTAGGGTTTTCAATTCCCTCAAGCGCACCGGGATTACCACGGTGGGTGATGTTTTGGAACTTTTAGGCAAGGGAGAAGAAGCAATTCTCGCCATCAGGAATTTCGGCGAGAAAAGTTTGATCGAATTACGGGAAAAGATGGCTGAAAAAGGCTTCCTGGAAGAAGAGGAAGAGGAAGAAACTTCGGAGAGTTAAAGATATGCGACATAAAGTAAGAAAACACCATCTCAGCCGCAACGGCGGGCATCGTACAGCCATGCGCAAGACGATGATCCGCCAGCTGTTTGAGCATGAACGCATTAAAACAACGCTGCCCAAAGCGAAATACATTCAGGCGCGGGCGGAGAAATTGATCACCCTGGCGCGCAACAGCCAGGATTTGGAAGAACAAATGGCTGTTAATGCTCGCAGAAAAGCGGTTGCGGAATTGGGCAACGGCAGCCGCCCGATCGTCCAAAAGTTGTTTGATGATATCGGTCCCCGCTACGCCGACCGCAACGGCGGTTACACCCGCATTTTAAAATTAGGCCCCCGTCTAAGCGACGGTGCTGAGATGGCCTTGATCGAATTGGTTGAAGCGTAATCCCGCCGGGTGAAGGGGCCGGATGGGAACAGCACATTACAAAGTTATTCTTGCATATCACGGCGCAGCCTTTGCTGGCTTTCAGCGGCAGCGTGCAGCGCGCACGGTCCAGGGAGAGTTTGAAGCCTGTCTGCGGAAACTTGGATGGCAGGGGGCCAGCATCCAGGGCGCAGGCCGCACGGATGCCGGCGTGAACGCCAGGGCGCAGGTGGTCAGCTTTGAGCTGGATTGGGCGCATTCCGATGATGATTTACGCAATGCCCTCAATTATTACCTGCCGAGGGAAATAGGCGTGCAGTCGGTGGTTGAGGCGTCGGAGGATTTTCATCCCCGGTATGATGCCAAAGCACGGCATTACCGCTATCACCTGTTCTGCCACCCGGTGAGAGACCCCCTGCGAGAGGTTTTTGCCTGGCGGGTCTGGCCGGAAGTGGCAATCGACCGGATGAATGCAGCGGCTGGTGAACTGGTCGGTTCGCATGATTTTGCGGCTTTTGGAGCCCCCACGACACCCGGTGGAGTTACGGTGCGGGAGGTATTCTCAGCGGACTGGCGCAAGAAAGGTAAGGGATATCAGTTTGATATCCAGGCCAATGCCTTTCTTTACCACATGGTGCGCCGGCTAACGCTTGTCCTGGTGAAAATTGGCCAGGGAGAAGCATCAGTCAGCCTGGTGAAAGCTTCCCTTCAATCCGGTGAGCTGGCGTTGACCGGGTTGGCCCCGGCAGAAGGCTTATTTTTGCAAGAAGTTTTTTATTAGCAAGGTTCAGAATGGATTTTTTCCAGGTTAAATGACCTGGCGCGAAAATCTTTGAATGATGGAGAGTTTGATAGTGAGAAAAACATTTGTACCTAAAGGACAAGTTGAAAGAGATTGGCTCCTGGTGGATGCCGAAGGGCAAAACCTGGGCCGCCTGTCGACAAAGATCGCTCAGTTGTTATTGGGCAAGCATAAGCCTAATTACACCCCGGGTGTGATGACAGGCGCGAATGTGGTTGTGATCAATGCTGAGAAAGTGGATGTCTATCCGACCCGTCTGGAGAACAAAAAGTATTATCGTGTCTCTAATTACCCCAGCGGCCTTAAAGAGATCACATTACAGAGGCAGTTGGATACCCATCCAGAAAGGGTGATTGAACACGCAGTGCGGGGCATGATGCCACACAATAAGCTGGGCCGCAGGATCTTCAAGAACCTGCACGTTTACGCCGGCAGCGAACATCCGCATGGCGCTCAGGCGCCAGTCTTGGTTGAGCAAGAGGAGTAACAAGGATTTATGGATAAAAAATATTACGAAGGTATCGGACGCCGAAAAGAGAGTTCAGCCCGTGTACGGTTGATGGAAGGCTCTGGCAGCTTTGTCGTCAATGAGAAGGAAATTGAGGCTTATTTCACCCGCCTGGGTGACGCTTCAGAGATTGTGGAAGCATTTGAAATTGCCAATCAACCTGTGGATAAATTTGACGTATCCGTCAGGGTCAACGGCGGGGGTGTGACCGGACAGCGCGATGCTGTTAAACTCGGTTTGGCCCGCGCCTTGGTCGAGATGGATGAGGAACTGCGCCCGCCACTGCGCCACAGCGGCTACCTGACCCGCGACCCGCGTGTCAAGGAACGCAAGAAACCTGGCCTCAAGCGCGCCCGCAAAGCCCCGACCTACACCAAGCGTTAATCCATTCCAGAATTTTCTGGAAGTCAGGTAGTCTCATTTTTGAGGTTTGGTCATCTCCCTCCGGGGTGAGACGCCTGATGATCGTTGCTAAATAGATTTCTCAATAATAGAGGCTGTCCCATTACCAGGACAGCTTTTTATTAACTGCACATTTATCTATGGTTATTGATTCACAGGCCAGTCGTGATATTATTTCTTTGGGGCAAATCCGTACAGATGCCCTGCTGGCGCAATTCTGCGTGGCATGATTGCTTCGATAACCGATCAGAGGAATGCTGATAATCATGGAAAGGCCGCATTTTGAAGACTGAACAGCCGACAGCCAAAAAATCAGGGATCACCCTGCTGGGTTTAGGACCAGGCGATCCAGAAATGCTCACACAAGCCGCCCTGGGTTGGCTGAATGCGATTGATACCCTTGTTTTACGGACCAATCAGCATCCGACAGTTGATGCACTTCCAGGACACTTGACCCTGATCAGTTTCGATGAACTTTACGAACAGCATGAATCCTTTGATGCGGTTTATGCGGAGATCATCTCCCGGGTCTTGGAAATGGGCCGGCTGCCGCAAGGAGTGACCTATGCCGTTCCCGGCCATCCTTTTGTGGCGGAGGCCACCTGCCCGGAGATCTCCAAGACAGCGAAAGCTGAGGGCCTCCCGGTGCGGGTGATCCACGGCCTGAGTTTTTTGGAGCCGACTTTTAGCGCCCTGGGACTGGACCCATTCCCGGACCTGGTATTGGTGGACGCCATGCAAATCGGCAATCGTCAAACGGCCGGGTTTCCCCCTTCCTCACCAGCCCTGGTTGCACAGATTTACTCCCGAGAGGTGGCTTCGGACGTTAAGCTGACCTTGATGTCAGCCTACCCGGATGAGCACCCGGTCACTTTAATTCATGGGGCTGGAACCAAGGCCGAGCGAGTCGAGGATTTACCGCTGCATGCGGTTGACCGCAGCCCGCACCTGGGCTTGCTGAGCTCGCTGTTTGTTTACCCGCTGTCTGACACGGCATCCTTTGAATCCTTTCAGGAGATCATTGCCCGCCTGCGCGCCCCAGGTGGGTGCCCTTGGGACCGGGAACAAACCCACCTCAGCCTGCGGCCGTTTTTGTTGGAGGAGGCTTATGAAGCGCTGGAGGCCCTGGATCGAGAGTCGATGACGGACCTGGCGGAGGAACTTGGCGATCTGCTCCTGCAGATCGTCCTGCATGCCCAGATTGCAACCGAAGAGGGGGATTTTAATCTTGCCCAGGTGATTGATGGGGTGGGACGAAAGCTCATCCGCCGTCATCCGCATGTATTTTCTGAGGAAAAGGTCGCTGGTGTGTCCGGCGTGGTCCGCAAGTGGGAAGCGATCAAAGCTGAAGAGCGGCGAGAGAACGGCCTCTCCAACAAAGAGGGACTGTTAGATGGGGTCCCCCGCATACTACCGGCGCTTTCGCAGGCCCAGGAGATCATCGAGCGGGTGGGGCGCGTGGATTTTAACACGGCGTTGGCGGAAGGATCACCACAGAGATTGAGAGAACAATTATCCGCTTTTGAAGAAGCTGATGACAATAGGAAGCTGGAATTATTTGGCGAACTACTGCTCACAGCAGCGGCGTTGGCCTACCACGACAACCTTGATGCTGAGAGCGCTTTACGCCAGCGTTTGGCGATCTTCCGGGCTCGGTTTGCCTGGATGGAAGCCCAGGCTGCTGACCTTGGCAAGGCCCTCCCTGATTTGGAGGAAGATGAGCGCCAGCGTTTGTGGGTTCAATCCCGAAGGGCATTGCGCAGCGAGGATGGCGAATGACCCAATCTTTTGGAAAATCGCCGCCTACAGCCAACCAGCAGATCGCCAAAGCAGCCGGGACGGTGATGTTCGCTTTTATCATCAGCAACCTGGTTGGGGTGGCCAGGGGGATCGTGATCACGGATGCCTTTGGGACGTCAGCACAGTTGGATTCTTTTAATGCAGCCAACCGGGTTGTGGAAGTGTTGTTTAACCTGGTGGCCGGCGGCGCCCTGGGATCTGCCTTTATCCCGACCTTTACCGGATTCCTGACCCGGGAAGACCGGCCAGGCGCCTGGCGGTTGGCCTCTGGGGTGGTGAACCTGGTGCTGCTGGCGCTGATTATAATTTCAGCACTGGCCTGGATCTTCGCCCCTCAAATCGTGCGGGATGGCCTGTTCTTGCTCGTCCCGGGTTCGGATCCCGTGCAGGAAGCCCTGACCGTCAGGCTGCTGCGGATCATGCTGCCCTCTGTTGCGATCTTTGGGCTGAGCGGGTTGGTGATGGGGATCCTCAATGCGCACCAGATCTTCTTAATTCCAGCGATTGCGCCGGCGATGTATTCAATTGGAATGATCCTGGGGACGGCCCTCTTGCCGGTTGATTGGGGGATCCGACGCCTGGCGATCGGTGTGGTGGCGGGCGCTTTGATGCACCTGCTGGTGCAGGCGCCGCGCCTGCTGCGCTTAAGAGAACGCGCTTATCACCTCTACCTTGGGCTGCGGGACAAAGCTGTATTGGAAGTTTTCAGGTTGATGGGGCCGCGCTTGCTGGGTGTGGCTGTGGTTCAGATGAATTTCATTGTCAATATCGTCATTGCCTTGGGACAGCCGGAAGGCAGCGTCACTGCCATTACATTGGCATTTTCGCTGATGCTCATGCCGCAGATGGCTGTGGCGCAGTCCGCGGCGATCGCTTCTTTGCCGACTTTTTCAGCCCAGGTTGCTCAGGGAAAGATGGAAGAGATGCGTCATTCCCTGGCATCAACGCTGCGCGCAGTGCTGCTGCTGGCCATCCCTGCTTCTGTGGGTTTGATCTTGCTGCGTACACCCCTGGTGGCCCTGCTGTACCAGCGCGGGGCCTTCACGGCGCGATCGACAGACTTGGTTGCCTGGGCGCTCTTATGGTATGCGGCCGGCCTGGTGGGGCATGCATTGGTGGAGATCCTTAGCCGGGCGTTTTACGCCTTGCACGACACCCGCACGCCGGTGATTGTGGGGGTGGTTACCATGGGCCTTAACATTGGCTTCAGCCTGCTGTTCTCAGCCCTATTTGAGCGGGTTGGCTGGATGCCGCACGGGGGCCTGGCCCTGGCAAACTCGTTGGCGACTGCTTTGGAAAGCGCAGCCTTGTTGATCTTAATGCGCAGACGTTTAAAGGGACTGGAGGGTGGATTTGTCTGGAAAGGGACGGGCCTCTCCCTCCTGGGCACGGGTTTGATGAGCGTGGCGGTGCTGGGATGGATGGCGGTCTTCAATGGGGGTTCGCGGGTGGTGATTGTGGCAGGCGCATTGGCTTTCGGGCTGGGAGCATATTTGGGGTTGATGTGGCTGCTGAAGATGCCGGAGCTGCGTGGGATGGCGCGCGTCTTGGTGCGAAAGATAAAACGCGAGTGAAATAAGGTATTACGGGAATCCAAACTTGACAATTGTGAGGCTAGCTGGTATTCTATTTCCTTAAGGTGATACAATTATCACCTTAAGGAAATGAATTATGGAATTTATAAGAATTAGGTCTCAAATCCAAAATCTTCCCGCTTTCAATTTAAGCGATCTTCGTAAAATTGATCCTAATTTTTACAAACGACAATTAATGGATTGGATCAAGCGAGGGTATATTAAGCCATTAGCTGGAGAGTATTATCTACTCTCAGACGCAACCATTTCGGAAGACCGTCTCTTAATGTTTGCAAACACGCTCTATAAACCTTCCTATATTAGCCTTGAATCAGCTCTTGCATATTACTCGGTTATTCCTGAAACTGTGCAAGGAATAACAAGTGTTAGTTCCAAAAAAACCAAAGAATATGAAAGCGATTGGGGTGTATTCAGTTATCGAAGCATTAAACCTGTTTTGATGCTCGGCTTTGAGATTGTCGAGGGACGCGATCAAATAAAGTATTTAATTGCCAGATTAGAGAAGGCAGTATTAGATTATCTTTATTTAAATTCCCATGTCAATTCAATTCAAGATTTTGAGGGTATGCGGTGGAATAAACAAAACTTAGCAGGATTGGAAGCGAACGAAAGGTTTCAGCGCTATTGCAAGATTTTTAATAAGAAGGCGCTTGACCAGCGAGTGGCTGCTCTGATGGAGTATATTAATGCTTGAATTTTCACAGATCAAAGATCGATATCCAGCGAATTTGCATGGATTTGAACGTTCTCTTCTCAGGGAATATCTACAATACAAAATTCTTCAAGCGATATTCGAAAGCAGATCTGCCAGCAAGATTTCGTTTATTGGTGGTACAGCGTTGAGAATTATTTATGGTAACAGCCGATTCTCTGAAGATATTGATCTGGATAACTTTGGGTTAACTTGGGAAGAATTCCAGTTAAGCGTTAACTCAATGCGATTTCTATTAGAACAGGATGGGTATCTTGTTGAAACCAACAATGTGCAAAAAGGGGCTTATCACTGTTATATACGTTTTCCTAATATCCTATACGAGAATGGAATTTCACCAATCCGTGATCAGAAAATCTTGATTCGGCTTGATAGTAGTGGGCAGGGCTTTAAATATGAGCCTGAAATTAGGCTGTTGAATAAATTTGATGTATTTACTCAGGTCAGGGTTGCACCCCCAGCAATTTTACTTTCCCAGAAGATTTATGCCGCGGTGAATCGCAATCGAGCTAAAGGACGGGATTTCTATGACATTACTTATTTGCTGGGACAGACCAAACCGAATTATGCTTTTCTAAGAGAAGCAATAGGAATCGACACGCCAGAAGCCCTACGAGCGTATGTCATCAGGCGGATTGCGGCGTATGATTTTGATGCTTTGGCGGCAGACGTTGCCCCATTTCTGATTCGAAACGCTGACCGTCAAAGAGTCATTATGTTTCGAGAATTTTTGAACCAGGCGGATCTTTGATCAGAATTGACCAGATCATCCCCTTATAAGCTCTTATAATCTCATGTTGCTGCTTTGGGCGTGATCATTGGCCAGCCGCATCCGAGTTGGCGTTTTTTTTGGCGAAGATCCACAATCAATTTTCATGAAGTGCTCACCCCCAAATCCACCAGGTAAACATACTGACCAGAATTCCCAGCAGGATGCCGCCCAGGGCTTCCGCCCAGGAGTGGCCCAAGACCTCGCGCAGTTCCTGCAGCTCTTCTACGGGTTTGACCTTGCCTTCGAAGACTTCTTTGACAATGCGGTTGATCTGTTGGGCGTGAAAGCCGGCCTGGCGGCGGATGTTGGTGGCGTCATAGACCACCACCGAGGCGATGGCAAAAGCCAACCCGAACAAGGGTGAGTCAAAACCAACATAATGCCCCACGCTGACCGCAGCAGCGGTCACCACCGCGGAATGCGAACTGGGCATACCGCCGGTGCCTAAGATTAATGACCAGTCCCAGGTCTTGGTGCGCAGGTATTCCAGGGGCAGTTTGAGCACCTGCGCCATGATCGAAGCGATCAGGCAGGCAAAGAAAACCGGGTTGTTTAGTATTCCGCCAAAGGGCATGGTCAGTCTTCCATTTCCGGCGCAGCGGGGGCATCCATCGAAAGCTGTCGGACTTTGAGTTCAGCTTCCTCCAGCAGTTGGGCGCAGCGCTTTGCCAGCATTTGACCGCGTTCAAAGCGTTCCAAAGCTTTCTCAAGGGGCAGGTCTTCATTTTCCAAGTGGTTCACATTTTCCTGTAAGGCAGTAAAAGCAGTTTCGAAATCCATGTTTTGGATCTCTTCCTGTTGGTTTTCCGTCATAGCTGTTCTCCTGGGTTGGTTTTTGTTATCCGGGCGTCCATCTCCCCCCGGCTGACGCGAATCTGAACATTGTCATTGGTTTTCATTTTGGCAGCATCCTTTACAAGCGAACCGTCTTCTGAGCGTGTGACAATCGCATACCCCCGGCTCAACACCGCCTCGGGGTTGAGGCTGCGCAGCGCTTGCCTTAATTGGTCCAATTGCAGTGACCTGCGATCGAGCAGGGTGCTCATCGAACGCGACTGGCGTAGGGTGATCTCGTCCAGGCGCTGGCGGAAGGTATCGATTTGATGCGCGGGGGATAAACGGGCCAAAGCGCTCTGCAGCTGCCCTAACTCCCATCGCAAGTCGGAAAGCAGCTCAACCAACCGGGAGGTATGCGCGGCCGCCAATTCGTTGATCGCTGCCAGTAATTCAATCTTGTCCGGGGTGGCCAGCTCAGCGGCGGCTGTGGGCGTGGGCGCCCGCAGGTCGGCTGCAAAGTCGGTCAGGGTGAAGTCGGTTTCATGGCCCACACCGGAAATCACTGGAGCGACTGAATCCACGACGGCACGAACAACCTGCTCTTCGTTGAAGGCCCATAAATCCTCGATCGAGCCGCCGCCGCGCCCCACCAGGATCACATCCGGGTGGGCTTCGGCATTCAGGCGTTCCAGCGCAGCGGCTATCCCGGGTGGGGCGTCAATCCCCTGGACGGCAGTCGGCGCCAGCACGACCTCCGCCACCGGGAAGCGCCGGCGCAGGGTGTCGAGCATATCTTGCAGGGCGGCGCCGGTGGGGGAGGTGGCAATGCCGATGACCCGCGGCATTTCAGGGATTGGCCGTTTGCGGGCCTCATCAAACAGGCCTTCAGCTTCCAGTTTGGCTTTCAGGCGCAAATATTCCTGGTAAAGCGCGCCTTCACCCGCGGGCCTGAGGGTATCCACGTAAAGCTGGACCTGGCCGCTGACTTCATAGATGCTCATGCTGCCGTGAGCCTGGACGGCCATGCCGTCACGCGGCGCAAAATTCAGGCGGGCGGCTGAACTGCGCCACATCACACACCGAATAGCGGCCTCGCTGTCCTTGAGTGAGAAGTAAAGGTGACCCGAGGAGGGTCGGGCGAAATTGGAGATCTCACCAGATACCCACAGATCCTGGAGGATTGCGTCACTTTCCAGCACCTGGCGCAGGTATCCGGTCAGCTGGCTGACGCTGAGGACGTTTTGCGGTTGAAATAAGGCGAATTGTTCGCTCATAGGGCTTCCAGTTAGTGAGTGTTCTTTTAAGTATAACAACAAAATTCATGCAGGGTTTATCTGATACAATTAAATTAACCGGTTCATAACACAAGATTGGTTAAGGACTTAATTGCATTGGATCATCTTTGGACCCCCTGGCGTATGAAATATATCCAAACAGACCCACCTGAGAATGAATGTATCTTTTGCCTGGCGGCAGAATCACATGCGGATCAGAAACACCTGGTGGTATACCGGGGTGAGCATGTATTCTTGATCTTGAATCGCTATCCGTACACCAGCGGGCATGTGATGTGTGTGCCTTACGCCCATCAACCTCGACTGCAAGATCTGACCGCGCCCGCCCGGGCAGAGATGATAGAGATGGTGAGCCTGTCTGTTGAAGTTCTGCAATCTGTGTATGCTCCAGATGGGTTCAATGTTGGATTGAACTTGGGGCAACTGGCTGGCGCGGGCATTGAGGATCACCTGCATACGCATGTTGTGCCGCGCTGGGGCGGCGACACGAATTTTATGACCAGTGTGGGGGAAACCCGGGTGCTGCCGGAGTCGCTAGACGAAACCTATCGCCGTGTTAAAGCAGCGTGGAGCGAAGTCGCAGGGTTAAAATAATTTCTTCAATCAGAAGCATTTGAGGTAAAAAAACGGCGTTGCACGCAACGCCGCTAGGGGGTTTATCAGGGCAATCGCAAAATCCCCAAGAAAAATTATGATTGAAATTCTTTTTATCGAAGGGTGATCGATGGTATTTCTTCCCAACTTTC
>CAZLEK010000045.1:0-17993 GCA_964558525.1 uncultured Candidatus Brevefilum sp. | reverse complement strand
CCATTGAAGAACGCACCCGGCTGCGGGACCCTTTTAACTGCCTGCGGGGCGTCTCCTGGTGCGCCATGGCCTGGGTGCAGTATCGACGCGGCGACCACCTGCTAAAAAATGAAGACACCTTTCGCAAGCTGTCCATGTACGTCGATCTCGATTTCATCCGCAGCTTATTTGATCGCGAGATTAAATCCAATTAAAGGCGAAAAATCCGGAAATGCTTGTCCGGGAATTAAGTCTGAAAAACAACCGATTAAAAGCAAAAACGCATCTGGTGATGCGTTTTTACTTCTACATATAATCTACCAATAAAATGCTGGCCCATTGACCCATCGGCCCCTGCTTGGTGATCGGTTATGATCTTCTTAATCGGATGATGATAGGCCTGCCAAACTACTCGAAAGGATTTTCAACACCGTAGAACTTGTAAACCGTGGTCACAATGCCAAAATCCTGCGGCTCGGGCCAGTGATCCTTGTCAAAACCTGGCGCCTTCTCCAGGGTCTCCTGATCGATATCCAGCCGGAAGCATTCCGCCTCACGATCGACCCGCAGCGAAACCCAGGGGATGGCGAAAAATTTATCGGCGAAGCCTAAAAATCCGCCAAAGGATAGCACCGCATAGACAATACAGCCAGTGTCCAGGTCGACCATGAAATCTTCAATCTTGCCCAGATCCTCGCCCTTAGTATTACGCACGGGATCGCCAATCAATGTGGATGCTGAAAGCGCACCCAACCGCACTTCTTCTGCCATGGTTTGATCCTCCTTGATGCTCTAGTTATTTTCTCTTTGAGTCTATGAGAGGATCCTCACAGAAAATCTCAGGCTCCAGTTGGTTTTGAGCGAGGAATCTGACAATTGGGTTGGATTTTCCTCAAGGAAACCTGCTTGGTAACATGTATAATAAAGCCAGCGGCTGATCCCCCTGAGGAAGTCTGAGATTGGACAAGATGTTTCAAAAAATCATCATCGATTGCGATAATACCCTGGGGATCCTGCTGAATGAGGTCGATGACGGCCTCAGCTTACTTTATCTTCTCGGCGTCCCTGAAATTGACATTCTGGGGATCACCACCACCTTCGGCAACGGCCGGATCGACCAGGTCTTTCCCCAAACCCAGAAGCTGGTAAAACATTTAGGTTTGTCGCTGCCGGTGTTGAAAGGCGAAGGACAGGATGCCCTCGGCGAGCGAACCCCGGCCTCCAATTTCCTGGTGGACCAGGTGAACCGGCATCCCGGGGAGATCACCCTGCTGGCAATCGGTCCACTGGGCAACCTCACTGCGGCAGAGGCGGCGGACCCTGAATTTTTTACAAAGGTCCAGCAGGTGGTCCTCATGGGCGGTTATCTGCAGCCTGTCCGGCTTGGTTACCGGGACCTTAAGGAGTTGAACCTCTCAGCCCATCCGGAGGCCTCTCAGCGTGTGCTTTCAGCCCCCTGCCCGGTGACGGTTTTCCCTGCCCAGGCCTGCCTGGATGCGCCTTATCGCCTCAGGGACATTCGCCAGGCAGATTACTGGCCCGGATGGATGAAACGTGCCCTGACCCAATGGCTGATCACCTTCGGTCTCTATACCGGGGAGATGGTCTTCTACCTGTGGGACCTTTTGCCAGCAGTTTACCTGGTGGAACCGCAAATCTTTGACCTCAAAACCTTTGCGCTGGGGTCTTCCCTGGCTGATCTGGATGAGGGCATGCTGATCAAAGCCCAGAGAGGGCCATCAGCCCCCACGATCCAGCTGGCATCGGGGATCAAAGATCGTCAGGCCTTTTTTAATGCGTTAGACCACGGCTGGCGGAATGCGGTTGGAACTTTTCCGCTTTAGCCCGTTGGGAGAAATATTGGTAATCTTATTTACAGACCTTTACTGAAATGGATGAGCCAATGGCCATCAAGATCCTACCTGCTTCCCAAGAGACCCTGGTTTCTGTGATCATCCCCACCCTCAATGAAGCTGAGAACATCCAGGCCACCCTCCAGGCGGCCCATGGCAACTATTCTGCGTCTGAAGTGGAGACCATTCTGGTGGACGGCGGCAGCACCGATGGGACCCTGGAAGGGTTAGCGGAAGACCTCCTTGTGATCCAAACCCGACCGAACCGCGCCCACCAGATGAACCTGGGCGCGCAGTCTTCCCATGGGGCGATCCTGGTCTTTTGTCACGGCGACACCCAGCTTCCCCTGGGTTGGCGGGAGTCCGTTTTAGCAGCCCTGGAAAATCCCCAGGTCGTTGGTGGGGCCTTTCAATCCCGGCTGGTCCCGGAGAACGCCTTTTTGAAATGGGCCAACCAGGTGAAACTGCCCCGGGACTGGCGGTTCATGTACGGCGATCAATGTCTGTTCCTGCGCCGGGCAGTGTTTAACAGCCTGGGCGGCTTTCCCCTCCTGCCGCTCATGGAAGAAGTTGAACTGGTCCGCGGCATGGCCCAAAGGGGAAAACTGGCCCGCATCAACTCCCGGGTGGTAACGGACAGCCGGCGCATGCTCGAAAATGGCGCCCTCAAGCAGATCCTCGGAAATGCCTGGCGGATGTTCCGCTACCTGTACCTGGGCGCCTCGCCGGAAGACATCGCCAACTCCTACCGCTCCTCCCGGGAGGAAGCGGCATGAAGCAGAACGTCACCATCCTGGCAAAGAACCCCTTCACAACCAGGGTTAAAACACGCCTGGCCAGCGATATCGGCGCGGCGGCCGCCCGGGGGGTTTATGCCCGGCTGCTGTACCAAACACTCAATCGATTGGCCCCTACCCCCTCAAACGCCAGCCTGACCCTCAGCCTGCCATCCCCCCAAGACAGACAATTCTTTGAAGCTGCCTATCCGGAACTGGAGATCACCCAACAAGCTTTGGGAGACCTGGGAAATAAAATGCATCACGCCCTGGAATCCGCCTTCCAAAAAGGCGCCCATGCCGCGATCGTCATCGGCTCGGACCTGCCGGCGATGGATTGGGATCTGTTGGATCAGGCCTTTGAGCAGATTCAGGAGAAGGTCGTCGTGTTGGGCCCTTCACAAGACGGCGGCTATTACCTGGTTGGGATGCAGGCGCCGGGGGTCAATGTGTTCACTGGCATCCCCTGGAGTTCGGACAGGGTGCTGCCAATGACCCTTGCAAAAATCAGGGGAGCTGGATATCAACCCGCATTCCTGCCGGAACACCAGGATATTGATTTTTCATCCGATCTGCAGGCCTGGCAGATCGAGCTGAAAAGGACCAGGGACCAGGGACAATAGAGACAAGGAGCGCAATGGCGCAGAAAAAACAAGAAAATCATCTCCTTCAAATTGGGCTGCTGGCTGTCATCCTGACGGCCTTTGGGCTGACCGCCTGGGCTTTTTTCAGACAGTTTGACCGCTTATCCGCTGAAAACATTAACTTATTTATCGCCGGTTTCGGCCCCTGGGCGCCCGTTGTGTTTGTGCTGCTGTATACGATCAGCTCCCCGATCCCCTTCATCGCTACCTTCATGTCCGCCGCAGCCGGCCTGCTCTTTGGCGTGGCGCCCGGCCTGCTGTTATCCGTCTTTGCTGCCACCCTTTCCGGGGTGATCCCCTTCTACCTGGCGCGCACCCTGGGCCGCGACTGGGTAGAAGAGCGCATCAAGAACGAGCAGTTACAGAAGGCCTATGAGAAATCTGAGGGCCAGGGCGGTTTCCTGTTCGTGCTGCTGATGCGTCTGATCCCGGTGCTCCCCTGGGAAGTGCAGAATTACGTGGCAGGTTTGACCAAGGTCAAAATCCCTGAATTCCTGCTGGGGACGGTGATCGGGATCATCCCTGGGTCCTTTGCGCTGAACTTCCTGGGGGATTCGCTTTCAGACCCCACCTCCTGGGAGTTTGCTCTGGCCATCGGCCTGAATGTGGTCGCGTTCCTTATCCCGGCAGCGGTGATCTTCATCCGCCAGCAGATCGAAAAGCGCAAAGGTAAATGGTCATCAGAAAACCAGAATGAGGAGCCTGCCGATGAAATGGAAGCATGAAGCCTTTGATAACAGCCTGCAGCGCATCATTGACTTTGGGATAGACAACTGCATCGGCGCGAATGCGTGCATGGAGGTTTGCCCGGTCAACCGCTTGGGCATCGACCAGCACGAGCTGGATTCTGTGATGGTATCAGGCCAGTGGACCGAGAGGGTGAAGACCTTTGTGGAAGAATGCATCCAATGCGGCGACTGTACCCTGGCCTGCCCAGCCTCCGTCCAGCGGGACCAGATGGTCCTCGAACTCAAACGGATGCTGCCCGAGGTTCCCAAACCCTGGCAAACCTATAACGCCATCAAAGGGCGCCAGGACCGCTTTTGGCTGATCGACCTTTACAACATCGCCGCCCGCGTCTTGAATGGACGCCTGGGGAAGTACATCGACAAGCCTCACCTTGAGCAAAAGGACCTGTTATTTTATTTTGGCTGCTATGTCTTCAGCCCATCCAAAGCGCCGGAGGCCACCCTCACCCTGGCGGACCGCATTGGGCTCGACTATGAAGTTTTGGCCGGGCTGAAATCCTGCTGCGGCTGGCCCCAGTATCTGACCGGCGAAATGGGGTTCGGCCAGGAGATGCTGGTCTATCTCGAGGGGTTGATCCAACAGGCGGCGCCAAAGACGATCGTCACAGGCTGTGCGGAGTGCTACGCCGCCCTTTTACGGCTGAAGAAGAAAACCCATGCCGGGTGGGAAGCGCTCACCACCCCCATGTGGCTGCTGCGCTTTCAAGATGCCCTCACCTGGCGAAAATTCCCAGATCCGATCGGGATCCACGATTCATGCCACGTCAGCAAAAAGGCAGGCCAGCCCGATCCAGCCCGGGAGCTGCTCTCCTTGATGGCAAACCGGGTGGAGCTTTATGCAGCCCCAGAGGACTGCCTGTGCTGCGGGTATTACAATATTCACATCAACGATGAATTAAACCACGCCCTGCACAAGCAAAAACTCGAACACCTGGCTTCAGCCGGCGGAAAGGCAATGGCGGTCGAATGCGTCACCTGCTGGGAGGCCTTTAATCACGCTTTCCAAGAAGTAAAGGTGCCGCTGTGGGAGATGATGGTGGCCGCCGAAGTGGCCACGCGTCCGGAGGAGGTGTAACATGCGCCCACCCCATCTCGTCATCATCGGCAGCGGCGTGGCCGGCATTTCCGCTGCGCAGGAAGCGCGCAGGACCGATCCACAGGCCCAGATCACCCTGATCGGGGATGAGCCCTTGCCCTATTATTACCGCGCGTCGCTGACCGAATGGATCACCGGTGAACTGACTGACCAAAGCATCCTGGGCCGGACGTCAGAATTCTATGCTGCCATGCAGATCGAACAGGTTTCAGGAACGGTCGAAAAGGTGGACCCGGAGGCCAGAAGAATAAGATTGATGAATGGTCGTGAGATGCCCTACGACTCCCTGTGCATCGCCACCGGCGCCCGGGCAAACGTGCTTCCGATTGTGGGCCTGGAAGCCGAGCGGATCCACACCTACCGGACGAAAGCGGATGCTGAAGCCATCAAGGCCAGACTGCTTGATGAACCCCGTGTGCTGATTGTCGGCGGCGGGGTCCTGGGCCTGGAACTGGCCGGCGGTCTGCAGCGCCTGGGGCTGCAACAGGTCGCCATCATTGAATACCAGGGGACTATCGCCCGGCCGATCCTGGACGAACCCCTGGCGCGCTGGCTGGAGGCGCGCATCCGGGAGGACGGTTACCAGATCTTCCTGGAAGACACAATCGATCACGTAGAAGACGACCGGGCGGTCTTGCGCAGCGGGGAGACCTGCCGTTTTGACCTGCTGGTGGAATCCGTGGGGATCAGGCCAGTTTTTCCTGAAATACCAGGTTTGGCAACCGGCAGAGGTATTCGGGTTGATTCCCAGGGACGCACCAACCTGGCCGGGATCTTTGCCTGTGGAGACTGCACCGAAACCCAGGACGCCAGATCAGGAAAATGGCAGGCCACCCGCATCTGGTATGACTGTGCCCGGCAGGGTCGCGCCGCAGGAGCCGCCATGGCCGGCGGAGAAAACCCATATGATAAAAAGGGGATCTTCAACTGCTCCTACATCTATAACGAGTTGTATAGTTATATCGGCGACCCCCACGGGGAAGGCACAATCTTCCGCTTTGACGCCGGAAAGGTCCACCGCAAAATCCGCCTGGTGGACGGCGCGCTGGCCGGCGCGCTGCTGATCAACGACCGGCGGGGCAGCACCCCCATCTTTGAAGCCCTGGGGATGGACATCTCCGCCCATGGCGAAGCCCTGGCCGACCCAGATTTTGATTGGAATAACCTCACCGGTCAGGATTGGGACTACCGGTTCTTTTAGGGTGTTGTTGAAAAAAGCAAAATTTTATGGCCCCTTGAGAGGGGCGTTCAATCAAGAGCAATTTTCTGCTGGACGAGATTTCATTTTCGAGATAATTCGTCGGGCTGAAGCCCTCACTCCGGAAGGGAAAATTACTTCATGCTGGATCAGTTGACCAGATAAATCGTGTTGATGAACAAGCAAAATTTTAATAAATATTATCATCTTCCTATCCCCCTTAAAGGCCGACGTATGCGTCGGCGCCAATATTAATTGAAAGTTATTAACAAAATCTAACGACTTTCCATTAACAAGGTCGAATAATTTTTCCTCTTGCAGTGAACTTTAGGCAAACTTACTCAAGCGCTTTTTCCAGCTTCTGGATCCCCGCTTCGATCCGCCGCAGGGTCTCTGCCTTCCCCAATACCTCCGCCAGGGCTGTGGCCCCGCCGGGCGTGGTGCTCACACCGGAGAGGGCTGTACGGATCGGCCACATGACCGTGCCGGTCTTGTAAGCATGCTCTTTGGCAAAATTTTTCAGGGTCAGGTAGAGGGTTTGGTTATCCCAGGTATCCAGATCTTGCAATTCCGGTTTGGCAGCTTTCAGAATTTGCAGGCTGACCTCAGGGTCGCATTTAGATTTCTGGTGACGGTACATCTCAACATCGTAATCCGGCACAGCCACAAAGAAAGCCACCATCTCTGGGATCTCGGTGAGCTTCTCCGTGCGAACCTGGAGGAGCTGGCTGATCTTTTGGGTGTCATAGTCCGATAATGACTGAGGATAATAGGGTTCCGCCAGCTCGTGAAAATCTTCCAGCGGAAGGGCGCGGATATGCTCGCCGTTCAGCCAGGTTAATTTGTCGAAAGAAAAGGCCGCGCTGGATTTGTTGATCCGGTCGATGGTGAAAACCGCTTCCAGCTCCGAGAGTGTGAAGAATTCCTGATCGTTGCCCGGGCTCCATCCCAGCAGGGCAATGTAATTGATGATCGCTTCGGGCAGGTAGCCCATTTTGACCAGATCTTCAAATGAGGGATCGCCCAATCGCTTGGAAAACTTCGTGCCGTCCTCTTTAATGATCAGGGGCAAATGCACGTAAACTGGGATCGGCCAGCCAAAGCTTTCATACAGCAGGTTATATTTCGGTGTGGAAGACAGGTATTCCTGGCCGCGCATCACATGGGTGATGGCCATCAGGTGATCATCGACCACATTGGCGAAATTATAGGTTGGAAAGCCATCCGATTTCAGCAGTACCTGATCATCCAGCTGCGAGTTCTCAACCGTGATCTCACCATACACGGCGTCCTCAAACCTCGTGCTGCCTGTTTCGGGAATGCGCTGGCGGATCACAAAACCCTCACCCGCATCGATCTTCTCGGCAACCTGCTCTTGGGTCAACAGCCGGCAGGGGTCGCGGCGCTGGGGCGCGTCCGCATCCTCAGGTTGATCTTCCTTTTTACAAAAACAACGGTAAGCTGCCCCCAGGCTCAAAAGGCGTTGGGCATGTTCCTGGTAGATCGACAATCTCTGCGACTGGACATACGGGCCGTAACCGCCGTCCTTCACTGGCCCTTCGTCATACGTCAACCCTGCCATCTCCAGGCTCTTATAAATGGCCGCCAGGGATTCTGGCACGTTTCTCTCCTGGTCGGTGTCCTCAATCCGCAGGATAAAAACACCGTCGTTATGGCGTGCAGTCAGGTAGGCATACAGCGCAGTGCGCAGGTTGCCAATATGCATATATCCCGTGGGGCTGGGAGCAAAACGCGTTCTTACCATTACTCAACGACCTTTCAATTTCTAATATTTACCAACATCCTACCACAAAACCAACTCTGAAATTTCAGACCACTTCCAGGTCATCCAACCCGGGGATTTCAATAAAAGCCTGGTGCGGCTCAGATTGGTACCAAAAGGCAACCGAAGCGATGTCGTCCGAACGCTGGAGGTAACGATCTTGCTTGACATTACGCCAGCCCAGGGCCTGGATCGTGACAGAAAGGTCGCTCTGGAAGCGGATCGGGTCCATGATGTGCCAGCGATAAAGTCCAAAGCGGGTTTGGCTGTCCATCAGGCCGTCCGGTTTGATCACCTGCGGCAGCCCCAGGAAAGGCGTGGAATAAACCCCATACTGCTGCGCCTGCCCCTCCCCCTCCACGAACCCCCAGGCGCCGCCAAAATAATCCTCCGTGCCGGTACCGCAGATGGTGGGATATTGGCTATCCCCATCGATAAAGAACTTGATCTCGCCTTCCCCCCACCAGCCGGATTGGTTCACGCCCCAGGCCAGATAAGTGCCAACATAATGCCCCTGGCCTTTGACATCATCCAGGATCGTATAAACCTCCCCTTTAGGCAGGGGATTCTCCCGCCGCCAACGGGCGTGGAAGGTGGCGGCGTCCTTGGGGATCTCCGTCAGCGCGTAGGTGATCTGGTAGAAAAAGTGCTTCACCGGCTCCGAGCCCAGGTTCTCAATGGTGATCTTCGCATCCTGGTGAAAGGGCATCTCCCAGTAACTGTTAAAACCCCCGCTGGGGTTGACAGCCACCGGCAAAGAATTCACCCGGCAGTATTCGGTCCAACCTGAACAGAAGAAATCCCCAAAGGGGACCTCGACTGAGGGTCGATCTTCACCATCCCAGTAAATGCGCAAGATCAGCGACCGCCAAAAACGCGCCGCTGAGGTGAACCAGAGATGCTGGATCACCCCTGGGCCGTCAATTTCGGCCAGGGTCACCTTTTCACCTGGACGGATCTCGATATACGGCGAAACCTTCCAGCCGCGCCCGAGGTCTTGGGCGGCCTGCGAGGGCGCGCCGCCAATCTGCGCCCGTCCTCCCTGGCCCTTTTCGCCGGTCTTGTTCTCTGCGCTGATCGACCGTGTTTTCGCGCTGGAGAGACGCGGTAAATTCCCTAAATTCATCCCAAAGCCGTTAAATGTCATCATTTACTCCTTGAGTGTATGCGGAACGACAAAGACTCGGATCCCGCCTTGTTCAAAGCCCACCGGCAGGTTTTGGTTGAACTTTTCCAAGTTCAGGGCATAGGTGCTGGTTTCGAGGGATCCTACAAAAATATAGCGGATGTTGTAACGCCGGATGATCGCCAGCGCATCGGTCCAATTGGGCGTTTCAAACAAAGTGCGCATATCCGGCTCCCGGCTGCCGACTTCCTCATAACCGCCGCGCCATTGGCCCTGGTGACCCGGCCAGCCCAAGACCGCCGGCTGACCGGAAAGGGTTGAGACCCTGGCATACCCCGAGTACTGCCCCCCCACGGCCTCCGCCACCACGCCAAAGGGGGCTTGGGAGAGCCAGCGAATGGCGGCATCTTCGTCCGGGTAAAGACGGGAGAAATAGGCGCTGGCATCCAGGGTGAAACCATTGGGCGGAGAGAAACCATCCGTTTTGGTTGGAAACGCCAGGACGGGATAAACCAGGCCCAGCAGCAAAAACACGACCACCAGGGATCGGCTGAACCACCTGCCGGTCTTAAAAATCAGGATGGCTGCAAAGGCTGCTGAAAGCGACCAGAGCATCCAGGCCTGATAATAGAACTTGAAGACCGTGTTCATGCGTGCGCCAAACACATCCCGCAAGTAAACGAACTCCGGCGCCAGCACCATCACCCCGCCCAGGATGATCATCATCAACACAAAGGGCAGCGTTCCATGCTTTTTACCTTTTTCGTCCCTTCCAACCAGACCGATTATAAATGCCACTCCCGGGATCAACACCAGGATCAGGGTGAATAAACCCGCCCCAAACCGCAGGCGGTGAACCAGGGATTTACCCAAAGCGGACCAAAAAGATGTCTCCCCCTGGGATGCCAGCACCTGCTGGCCGATCTGGGTTTGGGCAACGACAAATCCCAACGCCGCGGCCAGGGCCAGCAAAGCCCCAACCAACAGAAAAACGATTCCCGCCCCCCACCGCCAGCTGGCGGTTGCCTTCATTCGAATGAGTTGGCCAAAGAACAGAAAAATTGGGATGAACAGCGCTCCAAACATGATCCACAGGTAAAGCCCGCGGGTCGGGAAGATCAAGTTGGGTAAAATGCCCCCTGCCTGGGATTGAAAGCTGATCAGAAAGGGTGCGTACAGCAGCAGGGCCATCGCACCCAGGGGGATCGCCAGTTTCAACAGGTCGGAAAGGCGCTCCCACCCCCAACCATGCACCTGGATGCGCCTGAGCAGAAAGGCGCCCACCACCAGGGTGAAGTACACTGGCAGGTCCCAGGTGTTCAGGAAGGCAATCCCCCCCAATAGGATTGCGTTGATGAAAAAGTGGCCCGCCTTGAAAGGAAAGGTCCAACCGAACAACCGCGCCTGGCCATCCATGCCGCCGCGAAAGGCATTCAGCGCCGCCCCGACCGCCAACATCACAAAGGGCATCACCAGCACATGGGGGTGCAGATCTCCTAAAACAAAAGAAAAAGCTGGGAATTCATCGATGGGCGAAAGGGGGCTGATATTGCCCAGCAGGTCAATATCCTGGATCACCCGGGAGGCCTGCCACCACCACCAGAACCGCTGCGGGATCAAGGACAGGGGTTCAGCGGGGGGCCTGCGCAGACTGTCGATATTGACCCAGGTCCAAAAAGGCGAGCTTCCAGCCTCCAGGTCCCAGCCCACGCCTGCCTGGTGCAGCACCTCGAGGACGGCTTCCAGGTTGCTGACGAACAGCAGGAAGATTGGCCCCAATAATGCCCATGCCAGATGGCTGATCCCGCGTTGATACCTGGCGCCAGCAGCCTGGAGCAGGTTGACCAAAACACTGTAGGCCCCCGCCGCGCTCATCCCAAACACGGAAGCCAGCATCAGGTTAAAAGCCGCGGCCCCGCTGGTCTGTGTGAGTTTCGCCAGCAGGCCCGTGAGGATATAGCCAAAATGATAATAGGAGATGGCATACCCTGAAAGCCAGGGATCATGGGGTGGGAAGCTTTTGGCATTCAGGATGGCATTGATGAAAGCCAGTTCCATGGGTTTTTCCGTGCCCGTGGCCGCGGGATCCGAGGCCCGCACCAGGGCCATAAAAGCAAAACAGGCCAGGAAGACCCCTTCCGTCATCAAGATCAGCCGCCAGTGGGTCCGAATCCAATCCCAAATCTCACACCGCCTGCGCCACCCGGCCCAAAAACTGCACGCAACCAGCAAGGCCAGGGCAAACAACACCCCTCCAGCCTGGTTCCGAAGCACGCCCAATGAACCCAGGAACCAGAAGCTGAACCCACTCAAGAGCAGGCCCAAAATCCGGCTCAATCCGTAACCCCGATCCGGGAGCTTATGAAAAACACGAAAGGCCAATGGAAATGTGAGCCATCCCAGGGCCACCAGTGCCAGGTACCACCCAATCAAATGCCAGAGCATATCAATCCTTCAATTAGAAACACATCGCAAAAATTGCGCCGGATCCTTCCGGTCAGACATCCCTAATTATAACCAAAACGCTCCAGAAACCCATCTTTCTGGCATAAACGATGCACCTCCAACGGAAAAGGGCCGCACAGTCGGAACATTTTGCTGTTAAAACCCGTCTATCAACTACGTTATAATCGAGAGCAAAGGAAAGCGCATGCAGGAAGTCAGAGCAATGCCACGCTCACAGGCAGCACAACCAAAAATCCCCACAAGGTCAACAGACCGGGCTGGTATCCGCAAGCGGAACGCGGCCATCGGTGCGGCCCTGGGCGCGCTGGTCGTCCTCATTCCTTTGATCCTGGTCAGCCTGACGATCGTCCTGTTTGAGGTCAACCAGTGGAACCTACCTGGGGTAGCCGTCTATGACCGCTCCGTCGCCTGGCTGAACCCGGATGAAACCGCGCAACTGATCGATAAATCCTGGAATGAGGAGCGTCTGATCCACCTGGCAGCTCCTGAGCGCGCTGAGGCTGAATTCTGGCTGATCCCGTCCGATCTGGGTTACTGGGTCGACCCCGAAGCCACCGCCCAGGACGCGGCGGCTGTCGGCCGGTCTGCTGAGCCTTTCAGAGATGTTCAAAAGGCTGTCCAGGGGACAGAACAGGTTCTTCTGCCGGTGCTGTATTTTGATGAAGCGGCCGCCAGGCTGACCCTCGAATCCATCGCCCAGACGCTGGACATCGCCCCTGAGAACGCCAGTGTGGTCCACCGCGATGGGGGCTGGCAGGCGCTCCCCGGCAAACCCGGTCAGCGCCTGAACATTGATGCGACCCTGGATGGGCTGTTCGCCAACGCCTTCACCAACCTGGTTACCGAATCCGCCCTGTTGGTGATCGAACCCATTCAACCTGAGATCAGCGACCTGAGCCCCGTTCTGGACGAGATCGAGGCTCTCGTCTCACGTGACCTGGCCCTTAGCGCCTATGACCCGATCCTGGATGAAACGGTCACCTGGTCCGTCCCGGAGGCCGTCAAGCGAGGCTGGGCGGCCGTGGACCCAGACACCCTGGAAGTGGGTTATGCCATCCGCGAAGAGGAACTGAACAGCCTGATCCAAAATTGGCAGGCAGACCTTGGCGCCAGCCGGGAACTCACCGGTCTCCCGGAGCACAGCGCGATCCAGGAAGCCTGGACGGATGGGGGAACCCTCCAGGCGGAGATCCGCCACAAACCGACCACCTACCAGGTGGGGGCGGGGCAAAGTTTGTGGGCCATCTCCCTCGAACTGGGCATGCCGATGTGGCACATCATGGACGCCAATCCTGGGGTTACGGCAAACACGATCACTGCCGGGATGACCCTGACAATCCCCTCAAAGAACATCCTCCTGCCCCTTCCGGTGGTGGCGGATAAACGCATCGTGATCGACATCAGCGAGCAGCGTATGACCGTCTATGAAGGCGGCGAGGTGCGCAGCAGCCACATTGTCAGCACGGGCATGTCCGATTCTCCCACCATGGCCGGGGTCTTCCAGGTTCAAACCCATGAGATTAACGCCTACGCCTCCAACTGGGACCTGTACATGCCCCACTTTATGGGCATCTATGAGGCCTGGCCAGGCTTTATGAACGGCATCCACGGCCTGCCGCTGCTTGCAAACGGCCAGCGCTTATGGGCCAGCTCCCTGGGCGCGCCGGCCTCCTACGGCTGCATCATCCTGGATTTAGCGGCAGCAGAAGACCTCTATCACTGGGCCGATCCTGGTGTTGTGGTTGAAATTAACCGCTGAATAAAAGCTGGTCTCAACCGCGGTGGAATCACACCCCCCTGTTTTGGAATACAACTTGCAATCCTTTCAAGGCACGCGAAACCACTTCTGGAAGATCAGGCCGCATACGCATGATGTTCGATTTCACGACCCTTCTAAATAGCCTGGGACGCTCACCGGGAGACCTGGTATATCACCTGGTCGTTGGCTTGGCATTTTTGATCTTGTTCCTCACCACCCCGCAGCGCAGCGGGAAATCCTCCCAGCTGAAAACAGAAAGCCGCCGCCTGATCGGCGCCGGTTTGCTGTTGTCATTTCAGGTCCTTCTCATCGTGATTGGGCCGATGCTCAACCTTCAGGAAAGGATCCCAGCTCTGATCGCCAGCCTGGTTGAAACCCTGATCCACTTGTTGACTCTGGTATGGGTGGTGTGGATCTTGATTGAACCAGATGAAACCTTTGTTATCACCGGCGCGGCCCTGTTCACCTCCCTGGCTTTACTGTTGTGGGGCGCAGTTTCAACGGTTATGCTCCTGCTGCAGCCCGCTTTCCTGCCTGCTGAAAACAACTGGATGCTCGCGGTTTACGATCTGAGCGGGATTGCCCTGGCCGCCTTGGGCTGCCTGGTGCTGTTGCTGAAGCGCCCCCAGGTTTGGGGGGTGGGGGCGGCCATCCTGCTCTTTTTAGGATTGGGTTACGGCCTGCAGTTCCTGCACGCCGAACCTGAAACTGTACGACCAGGCGCGATCCGCCTGGCTGAAACCCTGGCCCTGCCCTGGGTGCTGGTCCTGCACCACCGGCTTCGCCCTTCTGAACCTGGGCGCGAGCCTGATGTAGATCAGCCTCAGCGGGTTGATCTCAAACCCATTCTGGTGGACGAATTGCTCCAGATCTCGCTGCTGGAGAAACGCGAAGCCCGACAGAGAGCCCTGGCCCGCGTGCTCAGCCTGAGTTTGGTTGCGGACATGTGCTACCTGGTCGATTTGGATGATCAAGGCACAGGGCTTTGCCTCCTCGCGGGTTACGACCTGATCCGGGAGCGCAACCTACCCAGCGTACACCTCTCCACAGTGGAATTGCCAAACATCCTCCTGGCCTGGGAAAACGCCCAGCCCTACCTGCCCGGACACCCGCCACATGAAACCCAAGATGGGGCGACCCTGTCGGAGATCATCAATTATCAGCGCATCGGCCGGGTACTGGCTTTCCCCCTGGGAACGAGGGAGCAGCCATTACGCGGCGGGGTGATCTTCCTCTCTCCCTATACCGGCAAAACCTTTGGACAGGCCGGTTTGAGATTGATGGCGCAAATTGAAGCGACCCTGGTAAAGGTTCTTTTCGAGCCCACCCTGGAAGAAAAGCAAGCCTCGCAACTGGCGGAAGCGGAAAGAAACGCAACCCAAAGCCAGGAAAAATGTGCATTGCTCTCCAGCGCCTTATCTGAAACGCAAAAAACAGTCAAACAACAGGAAGCTGAGATTCGGCAGCTGAAGGGAAAATACCAGATCGAAAAACTGGAAATTATCAAAGAAATCGATGCCTGCCAGGAAAAGATCATCCAGCTATCCGCCCAGGCTGCATCCCATAAACGGAATATGGCCAAGCTTGATGAACTTCAGGCCCGGATCCGGGAGCTGATCGCTGAACGCGAGCACCTGGCGCAAGCGCTGGCCCAGGCGGAAAACCGCAGGCTTGACCTTGAAACCCATCTGGCCTCTGCGCCACTGCCGCCTGACAGGCCCACCCAAAACGAAATTCTCAGCCTGGATGCCATCGCCGCCAACATCAAACTGGCCTTCGAACCGCGCTGCCAGCACAAGGACGTCAACCTGGAAATCACCAACCCAGATAAAGGCCAGCTGATCAAATCAGACCCAAACCAGCTGTTGTGCCTGCTCCACAACCTGATGGAGAATGCCCTGCTCGCCTCGCCGCCCGAGGGCGCGCTTCAATTCCAGATGAAATTGTCCTACGAAACCGGCATGCTGCATATCCAGGTCACAGATTCTGGCCAGGGTCTCTCTCCCGGTGAGCAGCGCGCTATGTTTTCCGAGACTGAAAAAAACCCGCCCGGGATCGGGAAACGCCAGGCCCTCCGGGAAGCCCTGCAGCTGGTCCAGTCCCTGAATGGGAAGATCTGGCTGCGCAGCCAGCCGGACGCCGGGACCACCTTTCGCGTGCAGCTGCCCGTTCGCATCCTGGATTGAGAGAAATGCGCCCAATCGACTATAATTAACCAGATTCAGCGATCTTTATGATCCAAATGAATTGAAGGAAATCATGCCGCAATCAAGAAGAAGGATACCCACCGGTCGAAGAACCCGGCGAGCGCCAAAGGCCTATGAAGTGCTCCCTGCGCTGGTCCTGCTGACGCTGCTCTGCATCCTGGGATTCATCCTGGCCGCCGGCCTGCTTTCGAAAAACCAAACCAGCCCGGCTTATGCCTATGCCATGCAAACCAAACAGGCGCTCGAATCTGCCCCCACACCGACACCCTTCCAACCCGGGCTTGAAACAGGCAGCCCGGCGAGTGGAACCCCGGGAGGGGATCAGGCCGAAGGCCCCAGCGCCACCCCGCGCGCCCTGCTTAAACCTGAGGGGCAGGTCAACATCCTCCTGCTGGGGTCCGATGTACGCCCCGAAGGTGGAGGCTTCCGCACGGATGTGATCGTGTGGGTTTCGCTCAATCCCAAGGGCGAGTTCGTCAGCGCGATCTCCTTCCCAAGGGATTTGTTTGTTCAAATCCCCGGTCAGGGCGAGAACCGGATCAATGTGGCCTTCCCACGCGGCGGCTTTGACCTTCTGGCGGAGACCTTCGAAATCAATTTTGGGATCCGTCCGGACCATTACATCATGGTGGATTTCAATGGTTTCACCACCGTGGTTAACAATTTGGGGGGGATCAACGTGCAGGTTTCTCAAAACCTGTCCGATTCCTGCGCCACCTGGGTGGATCCCAGCGGCTGGTGCAGCGTTGGACCCGGGGCCGTCCACATGAACGGTGACCTGGCTCTATGGTATGCCCGTTCGCGCTATTCCACCAATGACATCGATCGCGCCCGGCGCGCCCAGGAGGTCATCGAGGCGATCTTCCGCCGGCTGATGAACCTGGATGTGATCCTGCGGGTGCCCGAACTCTACAACGCTTACACAACCTATGTCCAGACCGACATCACCCTGGGGGATGTGCTCAACCTGATGCCCCTGGCCACCAAGATCCAGGAAAACGGGGACATTCGCAATTACGTGGTTGGTTATGATCACGCCTATGATTGGGTCACCCAGCAGGGCGCCCAGGTGCTCGTTCCAGATTATGAAGCCATCCAGGATTTACTGATCGAAGCCCTCGAACTGACATACTGACCGGGTTGACAGGGATTTCCAAATCGTATAAACTGAATTATCTGCCTGACTACACGAAAGATTTGGAGGCCCGATGCCCGCTTCTGAAGAATCCCCCGCCCACATCACAGAAAGAACTCATCTCCAACCCGCTATCCAGGCCTGGAAGATCTACCTTAAAGACCAGGGAAAATCCCCCTACACCATCAAAGCCTTCATCGCAGACCTGAACCTGCTGGACACCTTCCTCCCCCCAGAAACCACCCTGGGCGAGATCAACCTCAAAGACCTGCAGGATTTCACCAACTGGCTCGAAAATGAGCGCGGCGTCCCCTGCAGCCCAAAGAGCCTCTCCCGGCGGATCACCTCCGTTAAAAGTTTTTTCCGCTGGCTGCAAAACGGCGGTGTGCTGCTTGTGGACCCGGCTGACAAGCTCGTTCAGCGCTCAGTGACCAGCCCTCTGCCGGAGGTCCTCAGCCGCGCGGAAGTGGAAACCGCCTTATCCGCCGCCCGGGAAATGCGTACAGCTGACCCGCCAGACGCCCGTCCCTATCTGCTGCTCAAGCTCCTGCTTGAGACAGCGGTGAAGAAGGGCGAATGCGCCCGCATCGGGCTGAGCCACCTTTCTGTGGAGGAACCTGAAAACGCCCACGTGTTCATACGCTACACCAATCCCCGCTACCGCTACAAGGAGCGCAAGGTTCCCCTTTCGGTGGAATGGGTCGAGGCTTTCAACGAATATGCCAGCCAGTACGCGCCAGAGGAGCGCCTGTTCCCCTGGACCGCACGCAGATTGGAATACATCCTGGAGGATATCACCGAAGCGGCCGGCAATGAGAAGCGCATCTCCTTTGACATGTGCCGCTGGACCAGCGTGCTGCTAGACCTGGTGGACGGCGTGGAGCCCGATAAGATCCGCCAGAAGCTGGGCGTCTCCAAGATCCAGTTCCGCGAGGTGCGCCGCAAACTGCGCACATTGGCCCTGCAGCAGGGGTTTGAGGTAGGGGGCGACGATGCGGATCAGGATGAGGCAGGGTGACGCTAATTCAATCAGAGGAGAAGACAGCCGCCCATTCCTGGATCAACCCCACCAATGCAGATCGCTTCTGTGATTAAATGACTTCGAGGACCCTCTCTTGACCTTGTTGTTTGGTAAGGAACTAAAGGGTTGGCGAAACCATCCAGGCAGTAGGGCAATCGCAAGATCCCCAAGAAAAGTTATGATTGAAATTCTGTGTCTACT
>CAZLEK010000044.1:0-18002 GCA_964558525.1 uncultured Candidatus Brevefilum sp. | reverse complement strand
TTGATTATACAATTATCATAAAACCTGCGCAAGAAAAGCCCCCTGTACGCCAGGGCAATCGCAAGATCACCAAGAAAAGTTATGCTTGAAATTCTTTTTATCTGAAGGGTGATCGATGGTATCTCTTCCAAACCTTCCGCGCTCGCCGACGTCCCCGTCGGTGAAAAAACGCCATTGTAAATGCAAACTTCTCGCTTGAAATACCATTTACGCCTTCTTAACCCTTTTCCCCGCAACGTCCTCGTTGCGGGGAGCCATTTTTTATTCAATTCCTCTACTTTTGCGATTACCCTGCCCTGCACGCTGGACCATCTAGAAGTGGTCATTTAATCGTTGGGGCATTGAGCATGCTAAATAACCACCCTAAACAGTGCTGTGATCTGCCTGGTGGGGACGTCAGCCAGAAGGAAGCGGGTCGTTGCTTCGTTCTCACCTTGACCATCTGGATGACTTGATTTGCCGAACGGAGTAGGAGCCCTGGCGAGAGCTCAGCAGAACAGCTTCAGTGGCGGACTTAAAGGCGGTGGGGGTTGGTGCGAGTTCTAAAGTTATTCTGGGATCTCATGCGCCTAACGGCCATGAGAACATTGATATCTGCAAGCTGGAAGGCATTAATTCAGGAACTGCCAGGGGTTCACCGGAGAGCCGTTGAGCCGCAGCTCAAAGTGCAGGTGGGGTCCGCTGGAGTTACCCGTGCTGCCCATGGAGGCAATTAACTGACCTTTTTGCACATTGGACCCGCAGGGGACCAGGGTGCCTTCAGTCAGGTGCGCGTAGAAGCTCTGCCAGCCATCATCATGGTCGACCACGATCAAATAGCCATAACCCCTGTCCGACCAACCAGAGTAGACCACCACGCCGGTGTCGGAGGCATAAATCGGGCTGCCAAAATCGCCATCAAAATCCAATCCGTTGTGGATAGGCGGGTTGTAATCGTAACCCGAAAGCCAGGTGGCTGTGGTTGGCCAGGTGAAGGCGCCGGTGCCCACGTCGCCGTAGATGATGCCGCTGCAGGCGCCAGGCCCAAGGTAGGCGCTGCCGGATGCAGGGTTGTCCCTCGGGATGATCCAGGAGACTGTAGGGCGAACACCGCCAGGCACGACCAGCATCTTGCCTGGTTCAATATTGGGATTTGAGTAGTCGCCGATCGCTTCCGGACTTAGATCGTTTAAGGGATAGTTCACGATGACATCCGGATCCACGCCGTAAAATTTTGCCACGCCGTTCAAACCCTCACCCTCAGACCAGCGATGGTAGACGCCATCTTCAGGGAGGATGTACAGCTCAACACCAACCACCAGGCCGTCGGGTGTGTCGCCAATGATGTAGCGGTTGGCCCACAGGATCGTTTCAGGTTTCAGGCCGTATTTGTCTGCGACGCCAAAAATTGTGTCGCCTTGTTGGACGGTATATGTGGTGATTTCTTCACGGGAGTCGACCTGTTGAGTGCCCTGGGAGGGCACTTCTGGGAGGCGGTAAACGCCTTTTGCGCCGCCTTCCGTGGAAAATATCGGTGTTGGGACAGAATCAGGCAGCGCAGCGATGGATGGCGGGGGCGTGGCGGTGATCTCCGGAGAGGCCAGGGTGCTGTTTACGATCCATGATCCAATTCCCCAAACCACCAGCACAACTACCACAAACCCGACCAGGTAGCCGGTTATGCGAAGGAACCTGGGATCGTTAAGCAACCAACCCTTCCGGGCGTTGGCCTTTCCCCGGGTGTGTTCTGGGGAGGTGGTTTCATTATCCCTGGTTCCGTCGTGTAATTCTGAACGAATAATTTTTTGAGATTCTGCCTTTTCAGCCATTTCTGAACTCCACAGGCATGATAACACACACGCAATTTAAGTCAAGCAGGGGCAAGGAGGGTGCAGGGCCATCGTAAAGGTAGAGTAATGAATAAAGCTCCCCGCAAGGTCCGCGTAGCGGGGAATGAGTAAGGAAGGCGTAAATATTATTTCAATCGAGAAATTTGCATTAAAAGCTGGCGTTTTTTCGCCGACGAGGACGTCGGCGAGAGCGGAAAGTTGGGATGAGATAGCATCGATTCCCCTTTGGATAAAAAGAATTTCAATCTAAAACTTTCTTGGGGATCTTGCGCTTGCCCTGAAGGAGGGTGTTGAAAATTGGTTTTATCTATGATAAGTGAACCATCCAGAAGATCCATAAAGGTCTTCAAATATCATTCTCTGTTTTGGTGGCTTTCCAAATCATTACTTTTTCAACACCCTCGGAAAGCGAGTGGCAATAAACATTGAGGGAGGATAGACGCCGATCGATAAAGGCAGTGGTTGATCATCGAACAGGGTTGAATAGATGGCGAACACCCCAACCATCAGCCCGGCGGGCCGCCGGTTCATCCCTGCCTGATTTCAAGAGCATCAAATAAAATTATCTGGCTTCGTAAAACAAGGTTGTGTGGGGTTTGGAGAATGGAGGTTACACCATGGAAGGATAGTCATTACCCCCGGTCTCTAAACCAGGTTCTGTAAAAAATGGGTGGAGGTTGACAGGCGACTTACTGACTATTTATGAAGGGCGTCGGCCCACTTTGTGTCCAGCTCCTCAGGGAAATAGGGGCTCAGCTGATCGAACGCCTGGTCCAATAACTTTTCGGAGGTGGAAATCGAGAGCACCAGCGGGTTTGCCGCCAGGGCTTGCGCCAGGTCTTTCCGGTCTCCCTGCCAGATAGCCTGTGCTGCCAGCCACTGATAACCCGCCAGCATATGCAAGAGGCCCATCACCTTGTCTGGCAGCTCTTTTTGCGGCATGGGCTGAGCTGTCTGGGCAGAGATCTTCGCGGGAACTTCAACCACCCGGTCTGACGGAAATCCAGGGATCGCACCCTGATTGGGAATGTTCAAGGTCAATGTTTGCTCCTGCTTGCGAACCAGGCTGCTGATCACTTGCACGGCCATGTCGCCAAAAATTGAACCGCCGCGGACGTGCTCTAGTTTTGGTTTTTCCGCTAGGATTTGCTCTTCGAAATGCTGATAGTACCCGGGGAGTTCTTGCATGATCACCTCTGCGCGGGTTTTGGTCTTTGACCGGGCTTCCTTTAGCGTTTCTTCTCGGAAATAATAATACTGCAGATAGCTGTTGGGCAGGCGTCCATACATGTCGGCCAGTTTTAACTGCCGTTTAAACCGCTCATCCAGGTCCTCTCGGGAGAGGATCCGGTCGAGGTGTCGGCGGATGGTCGCGATACCGTCCTGACCCTCAATGGTGAAGGCTGTACTCCAGGTGGCATGGTTCAGGCCAATGGAATCAAGGCTGATCTGACCTTCAGCAAGATCCAGGGCTTGACGGAGATTCTCCTGGTCCGCTCTGGTTTGATCGCAGATGCTGATGATGGGCACATCACTGAAGTGGGTCACCGCCTCCGCCACGATTTGGGTAGGATTGGTGTAATTGATCAGCATGGCGCCAGGCGCTGCAGCTTTGATATCTACCAGCAATGACTTGATCACGGGCAGAGTGCGCATCGCGAAGAAGAATCCCCCGGGGCCGATGGTTTCCTGGCCGATGATGCCAAACCTTAATGGGATTGATTCGTCCAGGCGCCGGGCTTCAAATCCACCCTGGCGGAAAGTCGAAAGGACGTAAGCCGCGTTTGCAACTGCCTCTTTTTGCCGGGTTGTTGCCAGGATCCTTAAGTCCACACCTGCTGACTCAACCATTCTCTGTCCCAGGGCGTGGACGATTGCCAGCGGCTCTTCGGCCACATCCATCAACATAATCTCAAAATCTGCAAAGTCCTCCGCATGCTGGATGAAAGCGTTGAGGATCCCCGGGGCATAGGCGCTTCCCCCGCCTATGACGGTAATTTTTCGAGCCAATTTGCAACCTCCTTTTGATCAGGAAAACCTGCCAGGCCGCCCAGTTGGGTGGTGGACAGGCTGCCGCAGATACTGCCAGTTTTCATGCAGGTCTCTAAAGGCTGATTATTTATGTAGGCTGATATAAAGCCCGCGTCAAATGAATCGCCTGCGCCGGTGGTGTCGATTGGGTTCAACCGCAAGGCGGGAGTATGGCGTCCTTGCGGCTGCCTGCTGGTGTAAGCCGCCGCCCCCTTTGCGCCTTGCTTGACCACCAGCAACCCATTATCCATCAATGCGAGGACCTTTTTTGCCGCAATTTCAGGCGCAGCCTCGCCGGCAATTTGGCATAATTCAGACTCGCTGGGAAAGAAAATATCCACACCCCAGAGCGATTTTATGAACTCAGGCTCGGTCAGAGCTGATTCCTCCCAGCCAGGATCCAGCGACACGGATAAGCCTGCCTCATGGGCTTGCTGGATGATAGTTGGGTTGTCTTTTAAAGCCAGCAGGCTGCAGAGATGCAGGTGCTTGGCCTTGGTTTCAGTGAACAGGGCGGGAAAATTCCGTGAAGATCTGAAGGGATCGACATAACTCACAAAAGCGCGGTCTTGAGGATAGGATAGGGCCACTGTGATCTTTTGGAGGGGTTGATCGTGTTTTTGGATCCACGTTCGATCAAGCGCCAGGTCAGCGAGGATCTCCCAGATCAAGCTGCTGAGCGGGTCACTGCCGATATCGGCGATCAGCCCCACAGGCGCTCCCAGGCGGTGTAATCCGTGGGCGACAATCGCGCTTCCACCGATGGTCAGTGTAAATTCTTTTGAAAATAGCTCCTGGCCCAGAACAGGAAGGACATCCAGTCCTGTGAAGATCAGGTCGCAGAAAATGGGCCCGTAAACGAGCACATCATAGTCTTTCATTTTGCGTTAAGCTGCTCACGTCCAAAATCAAAGAAGGGTGAGGCAATGGGGCCTTCTACCAAGGGGTCCTGAGTTGCCTCCATCCAGTTCAGTAATCTCTGACGAAGGTCCCAGAAAACCTGTTCATATTCGGGATGGCCCACCAGGTTGGTCCTCTCGTTGGGGTCATTGAGCAGGTCGTAGAGCTCAAAATGAGGTCTTTCCTTGACGACTGATTCAATCACTTGTGGGAATATTGGGCTGCGCATAACATCCCCAGGCACATTGATGATCCCTGCTTCGAGGTTCCAAATCAGCTTAAAACGCTTTGTGCGGACGGCTCGTTGCGGTTCGAATGCCGTGTGAAAGGTTTTTTCCGCGAAAATCTCCTTTCGCTCTTGAAATGGCAGATCTCGCAGCAAAGGCGCAAAGCTCTGCCCATGCAAGTTCTCTGGTGGTGTAATTTCAAGCATATCTAAAATGGTGGGCAGCAGGTCAACATTGTTGATCAATTGCTCATAAACCTTGCCGCCCAACAACCCAAAGGGCTGTGCGTACATCATTAACGCGGTTTCAATGCCAGGGTCGTAGAGGGTGCACTTCGCCATTGGCATTGCTATCCCGTGATCGGTCGTGAAAATGATCCAGGTATTTGCTAACAAACCAGCTTGTTTGATCTCGTCCAGAATCTTCCCAACGGCCTCGTCCATTGCTTTGATCACTCCCTGTAATTCTGCAAACTCCTCTTGCGCTTGGGGGCAATCTGGAAGATAAGGCGGGATTTCAACGCCCAGGCTGGTATCAGGCGGGGCTTGCTTGAACCGGCCTCTGGCATCGCGATGCGGGTATTCAAAGCCAACTTTCAAAAAGAAGGGCTTGATTTGTCCCTTACCGAGATAATCCTTTACGTGCCTGGCGACCTCGGAAGGATTCTGGGTTAAGGTCACTTCATCAAACCCCAGGGCCTGCACGGATTCAGGTTGATGGGCCGTGACATGCTGGATGCCGATTATAGCCGTCTGATAACCTGCCTGGCGCATGATCTGCGCCAGATGCATCTCATTGGGGTTCAAGCGCCAATTAAAGGGTGCATGGGCCAACCCGAACATGCCATTTGCGTGCGGGTAGCGGCCGGTATAAATCCCAGAACGGCTGGGGCTGCATTGTGGGGCGGTGCAAAAATGATTCTCAAAGCGGATGCCCCGGGATGCCAGGGCATCCAGGTTGTGGGTTGGGACGGTCTTCCAGCCGTAAGCTCCCATATGCTGGCCCAGGTCATGACAGTCCAGGATGATTAAATTGACCATGATTATGATTAACCTTTCACAGCGCCAGCCGTCAGGCCGGCGACAATCCGTCTTTGGAAGATCAGCACGAGCAATACCAGGGGAATGGTCACAAACATTGCTGCGGCCATGATCTCCCGGATGGGCACTTGAAAGGATTCAGCGCCGGTGAACTTGGCAACGGTCACCGTGACCGTCTGAGCTTCAGGAGTGGTTAAGGTGAAATTGAGCGCAAAAAGATACTCGTTCCAGGAACGTACGAAAGACAGCAGCCCGGTTGTGACCAAAGCAGGCGCCGTCAGGGGCAGTAGGATCCGCAAGAAGATTTGAAAGTAGGAGGCGCCGTCAATGATTGCGGCCTGTTCGATTTCTTTTGGCAGCCCCCTGAAGAAGGCGGTCAGGACCCAAACGGTAAAGGGCAGGGTAAAAATGGGGTAGGTGAGGATCAAGGCATAGGGTGTGCCAAACAATCCCGCAGATTTGATGATCGAATACAACCCGGATAAGACCGAAATTGCTGGGAACATCGTCATGGATAAGACGATATACAGCAGAAGGGTCTTGCCGCGAAAATTCAACCGGCCGAGGGCATAGGCGGCAAAAGAGCCCACCACAAGGGAGAAAATCGTCGTGATGCTGGAAACGTAGGCTGAATTCCTCAGGCTGGTCAGGAAGCGTTCTTCTCCCAGGACGTAGCGATAATTTTCCAGGGTGGGATCACGTGGGAAATAAGTCGCCGATTGATACAGCTCCATTTCCGTTTTCAATGAGGTATTGAACGCCCAATAAAAAGGGAACAGGGCGTAAATGGCAATGATGATCAACAGGATGTAAAAAAAGATCCGTTGCACAATAAGAGCCCATTTTTTCTTCATTATTCCGTCTCCACGTTGAGCATGCGTACATACAGGAATGCAAAAATCGATATCAGGAAAAAGATGATGATACTGATTGCTGAGGCATAGCCGTCTTTCTGGCTTCCCACCAGCATCTCATAGTTATAGGTCGCCATGGTAAGCTGCTGACGAGAAAACAGAACGTTAAACAGGTCAAAAACCCTTAAAGCATCTAAGGTTCGAAACACAAGCGCCACAGCGATGGTTGGACGCAGCAAGGGCAGCGTGATGCGGAAAAACTGCTGCACAGGGTTAGCGCCATCAACAGATGCGGCTTCGTACAGCTCGCGCGAGATGATCTGCAAACCCGCCAGCAGTAAAAGGGCCATAAACGGCGCCGTCTTCCAGACATCCACCATGATGGCTGAAGGGATTTGCAATTCAGGGATCGCTAACCAGGCTTGTGGTTCGGAGATCAACCTCAAATCTAAGAGTATCTTGTTCACCACCCCCGCGCTGGTCGATTTGAGCATGTTCTCCCACAGCCGAGCTGAAATTGCCGTTGGGATAGCCCAGGGGACCAGCATAACAGCGCGCATTAATCCGCGGCCTTTAAATTGTGAATTGACCGTCAGCGCGATGAACAGCCCGATCAGCAGTTCCAGGCTGACGGAGACGATTGTGAAAAGGATGGTTGTCCAAATGCTTTCGATAAAGTCACGGTCCAGGCCGCTGATTGCCAATCCGGTGGTCTGGGCGCGAAAAGGGACCTTGAGGGTCCAAACGGAGCGATAGCCTTTTTTTAAGAATTCCTGGTCGATTGTTTCCCATTTAATCGAACCATTCGGATTGAGGGCGCATTCCCCGGTTGCTTCATCTGTCCGGCAGTCAACGAAATCCAGACGCGCGCCAAGCAGGTTACTGTAGTTTTCTAGTCCCACAAAATTGGGGACGCCCTGGCCGGCAAAGCGTTTGTCCGTCAGGCTGCGGATGAAGGTTTGTTCCAGGGGCCGGCCGGCAACAAAAATGAGCACCGCGATGGTGGGGATTAATAAATTCCAGGCGAACCGAACCTCAGCTTCCTTGAGCAATTCCTGGCCGAAGAAAAAATGGGTGATGTTTTTCTGCAGCCAGAAATAGCAGCCAGCGCTTACCAGAACCAGCAGGGATGAAAGTGATAATTGCAGCAGGTGGTTGGTTGGGGTTTCGGGGTTGGCCGTTGGCGCGGCTTGGGAGGCGCTTGAGATCATTTGATAGGCGGTGAAGAAGAGGAAAATGATTCCGCCAACCGCAAGCCAAAGCAAAATCACCTGCGCCCAACGGGCAGCTCGAATATTGCCTGAATACAGCCTGATCCCCAGCCAGATCAAAACCACCGCCGCGCTCACCATGATGACGGGCAGAATGATGCCAAACCTGATCAAAAACGCCATCAGCATGGAGGGTTGGCTGCCAGCTTCTTCCATTGGCTGGGTGTTGATGGATTGAATGGCGGGATTTGTGCTGACTGAATAAACCAGGAAAAAAACAGACCCCAAACCTGCCAGGATAAAAAGCAGGCCCAGGAGGGCTGACGCCCAGGTTGTGTGACGGTGGGCGGATGACTTTAAAACCGTCTTCTTTTTTGGTTTCATGGTTGAAGATCCGATCAGGCTTTGGATTGGGATGGCCATTAAGCAGGCCATCCCAATCCTTGGCAGAAATGTGTGAAAAACTTAGAGATTACTCTTCCAAAAGCGCTTGAAGATCCAACTCAAGCAGCTCCATGGCTGTTGCTGCATCCGATTCCCCGGTCAGCACGGAATGAACGGCTGTGAAGTACAGGCTTGAAACCTCGCTGTATTTATCAGCCGTGACAGTCGAAGGCCGTGGTGTGACGATTTCCACGATCTCCGGGCTGGCATAGGGGACAGCTTCCTGGACATCAGGATCATTATACAGGTTCAGGATCACGGGCGGGAAGGTGGTATCGATCGCATAGTATTTTGCATTCTCTTCGCCAGTCATAAAAACGGCAAAGGCAGCGGCCGCTTCGGGATGGGCGGAATACCGTGAAACGCCAATTTCCCAGCCGCCCATGGTTGACGCACCTTCACCAGAATCGCCAGCCGGGAGGGGGGCGGTAGCAAATTGACCCCCAATGGCCTCACTCTGCTGAGAGGTGGCGTAGGCGCCCGGCCAATAGCGTATAAAGGCCGCATTCCCAGCCAGCCAAACTTCGCTGGAAGCGGGTTCATTGAATCCGGTCACCCCCGGTGGGCTGATCGTGCCAACCCAGCTGGCGGCTCGCTCAAAAATCGCAATGGTTGCCTCATTATTGACTTCCACTTCACCTTCAGGGCTGACGATCATGCCCCCGCCATTTGAGACCTGCCATTCCATGGCATTGCATGTCAGGCCTTCATAGGCATCGCCCTGCCAGAGATAGCCCCAGAAATCAGGGTTGCCTTCAGCGCGTTCGCCATCCTGGATGGTCTGCGCCATTTCCTCAAGATCATCCCAGGTGGCTGGCGGCTGTTCATAGCCGTATTTTTCCAACAGGTCGGTGCGATAATAAAGCATGCCAAAGCCCAGTCGAATGGGCAGTGCCACCAGGCGGCCGTCAACAGTGTTGTTCACCAGCAGGGAAGGAATATAAGAATCCAGCTGTTCCTGGGGTGTGTAGGGGGCCAGGTCAAGCAGGTGTTCGGCTAAAACGCCGGGATAAACCACGTCCACACGGATCACGTCTAGGTCGCTGGCTTCAGCTTCAAAGACGGTCAGATAGGACGCCATCAGATCTGTGGTGCTCGGGTCGCCATCGATCCGATTAACGGTGATGTTGGGGCAGTATTCATTGAACCGGGCGATGGTGGCGATTTCCGCTTCTTTCGAGGTGTCGACAGGGTCGCCGACATAGGTGATGGTCACTTCTTCATCGGTGCCGCAAATGCTGAGGTCAACAGCCGGCTCCGGCTCTTCTTCAACCACTTCCTCCTCAGTTTCCTCCGGGGCAGGTTCCTCTGTCTCTGCTTCGGTTTCTTCTGGTTCTGGAACCTCTTCTACCTCTGTTTCCTCTACCTCTGGGGCTTCGGTCACCTCGGCTGGCTGGCAAGCGGCCAGAAAGACAAAGGTCACAATCATCAAGAATGTCATTAGTTTACGCACTTCGAATCTCCTTTCAAATAGTAAGTTTATGAAATCATGTTCTGGATTGGTCTGAGCATTGTGTCAATAAATTCTGCCTCCTTCCTGTCGGATCGTGAGTTGTCTGGTGGTGATGGTGTTCTTCATTATCCGGCAATGATTGCGCACTTTATTCCTTTTCAATCCAAATCGGTGAACTCCAGGCCCACTGGTCGTTCTTTTGGCGAACCCGGACATAATACCAATCCTGCTTTGCACCCTGACCCTGATGCGATACTGAGAATTCGTGTTGGTATTCGTTTTTCGGGACGGCGCGGTGCAGGCAGATCGCCGGGGAAACGAACCCACCTAAATAATGCGTCCGGTTACCTGTGAGGATGTCGGATAGTGGGTGCTGAAATGTCTTTCCATTGGCTTTCAGCAGGATTTGGGTTTGTGAGCCGCCGCGAATTTCGAAGGCCATGCCTTCCGTGGCGGGAGTGTGCAAAGATGGGTTCCGGCGTGTTCGGGTGGTGAACTGGACACGGTTTGGGCCCCTGGTGGACCAGTGGGTGTAGGCATAAGTATTGCTTTCCGGCGTACCCTGGGATCCATACCCTCGAAACCGGGGTTCAATGTCGACCAAATCCCCATTCTGAACTTCAAATTCAACCTGCCACTGGGTATCTTCAACCCGTTCACCCCAGCCGAGTTCAAGATGAACTTTATAGATCTCATCTGTGTCTTGGGTGTGTGTTGGGCTTTCTCGATGAATGACCTGGTTGTTGTGAAGGACATCCACCAGGTCAATCGCATCTCCGCCGATGACCTTGATTTTCAATTCTCGGTCGGGTGTGTAAGGGCAAACTTCTCCCATCAGACAGCCGTTCAGAGAAAACTGAAGTTGGATCCGGTCTCCAGTCAGGGCGTAGGTTCTGCGATTGCGGATAGCATCCCAAACCGCCTCGCGGGTCAATGCTGGTGACCAAACCCCCATGCGCCCATACCCATAACTGCCGGGAAAAGCATTGTGATGGTCTGTAGAGCCGACCACACCGAAAATATTCCCTTGAGCCCAACCATAGTGGGCACAGCTTTGTTCGTGACGCGGCCCCATTGAATGGAGGTATGGATAGGGACCATCGCTGCTCTCGGAGGATCCATGGAAGGAGAAGATCTCCACAATCGGTGTAAGGTCTTCAGTGAATTCCTTCCAATTGATGCCCCGGTAACCCTGTTGATAGCCAATGTGATGGGGAATGACAAAAGCTTCAGTTTTTAGTTGTTTTAACTGTCTGCGGAGTGTCGGGAGGTCAGGCGCTTCCAGCAGGGGATGACCGTTCCCTTCAAGGTAATAGATGCAGTGATCCCCATAATAGTTTGAATGCCACTCATAACTTGGAAAGACCAGGAACTCCCCCGGTTGGTTTGCAGCATCAACCTTCTTGAGATAGGTTTTCCAGTTCTGGACAGCTTTGGAAAATCCTTGCTTGTGGTAATCGACCAGGTATTCCAGGCTTTCATCATGAACTGGCATATCCGGCCAAACAGCATGCAAGGTGACGCTGGCAAAATCGAGCTGCAAACGGGCATTTTGAATGGCTTCTTCTAAAGAGCCATGGCCGTAGCTGAGCCCGCAGTGATTATGGATATCGCCGAAATAAAGCTTGTGCTGATCGTAAGTCCCGGGCGAGCTTTCCGACATATCTCCTCAATTCCTTCTCTGTGATCAAACCATGTTTTCTCAGGGTTTGATGGGATCGTTCATCACTTTAATCGAGTTGTTTTTGCTGTCAGACAGGTCTGCTGCGTTATGATCTGGGAAGCACCATTAAGCTTTGCTGGAGAGAAAGTACCGGTAAGGACTTGATTTGTCTCGTGAATGTTGTCGGAAAAAATCCAGTCTTTGATTTTAGTAGAAAAGACTTGAATTGATCACACTTTTATTATATCATTTATAAAAGACTTGTCAATACTTGGTTTTCTGGTGTTCTGTTTTGGGATACAATAAGTCAGTACATAATCGCCTTTGATCCTTAGTGAAAGATTTCGTTTGCAAGATCTGCAGTCAGGTTAAAATTTATGGCATTGTCTCACACCATTATCACCCACTTGCTGAACGGTCCCCTGTCTCTGGCTGAGATCCAGGAATTAACCAAAGCTTCCCTGCCAACCGTGCGGCGCGCGGTCGGCGCACTCAATGAAGCGCATTGGACGCGTGTGGTGGGCCAGGCGGAAGCCAACGGCGGCCGGCCGGCGATGCTGTTTGGTGTGGATGAGTCCCACTATATTGTTTTGGGCTTGCAGCTGCAGCTGCCGGGCATTCGACTGATCGCGGCTGATTTGACGGGGCATGTTCTCAAGCAGGCTGACTTTTTCTCGGGGGAGGTACCTGCGCCAAATCTTGCCATTCGCGCCATTGTCAATGCAGTTAAGGATTTCCAATCAGCTTTTCCAGACCGGGAGGTGCTGGGATTGGGGATTGCCTCCCCGGGGTTTATCGACGCCGAGACGGGTGATATTATCGCCATTGGACGTGTGCCTGCGTGGGTGAACTTTCCGATCTGTCGGCATATCACTGAGGCCACAGGCCTGCCCTTACAAATTGCCAATGACGTGGACTGCATGGCGATCGCTGAGTATTCGCACAAAGCCGAGCCATCGCAAAAGAATCTCGTTTACATTGGGTTTTGCGAGGGGCTCAAGGCCAGTTTGTTTTTACAAGGCGAGATGTTCACCGGCAGCCTTGGGAATGTGGGCTTGATCTCCTCTGACCTGCTCAATCTGCCGGGAAAAGGCCAGCGATCGGGGATCCGGCGGTTAATGACGACCCTGGGGTTTATTAAGGTCTTTCGAGAGCGGGTAGAGGGGTTGGATCTGCAAGAGCAGTTGAATTACAGCGCCATCCTCGATCTCGATGACCAGGATACCCAATTTAACCTCATCTTGCAGAAAGCATTAACCGACAATAAGATCTGCGGCCCGCTTGTGCAGGACCTGATAAAAATTATCTCCGTTGCCCTTGCGAACATCATTTATCTGATCCAGCCTGATGAGATCACCATTGGGGGCTTATTGACTGAACTGCCTGATTTTATTTTCCCGGAGCTCGAAGCCTCAACCCGGGCATTGATCCCGCCCTTAATGAGCCACAACTTGATTTTTAAACGTGGGAAGATCATTTCACCCAACAAAGCCGCACTTGGGGCCATTTATCATTTCTTGTTCACAAACTTAGAAATGCTCCTGGCTGGCGTTTAGTTTTTGAATGTCGTTTCAGTAGGCCAGCCAGCTGTTCTCCAGTGTTTATAGGCGATAGCCACAGGCTCTTAAGATCGTCAGCGCGATCAGCATATGGCCTTCCTGGGTGGGATGGACCCGGTCGGAGGTCCAATAAGCCGCAGGTTGAGACAGCATGGCCCAATCAAAAGCCGGCTGCAGGTGGATCACCGGCAGATCAAAGCCCTTGGCGAGGGAATCAATGGCATTCTGGTACCGGGCCAAACGCCTTCGGAAAGCATCCTGTTTATCTTTTTCCGCCAGAAAGGGAGATACCAAACGGATTTGGGCTTTGGTGTTGGCGCGGACGCCGTTGATCAGCTGGCGGTAGATATTTTCAAAGTCTTGCAGCGGCACAGCCTCATCCCGGCTGCCCTCAATAAAGCGCCAGACGTCGTTCACCCCAATGTAGATGAACAGCCAGTCCGGGTTGATCTCGATCACATCCGGCCTCCAGCGGGCTTTAAGGCTGGTGACCCGGTCGCCGCTGATGCCCTTGTTGATGATTTTAAGCGCTAATTCGGGATAGCCCGCTTGGAGCAGATCGTGGACCAGGTGCACGTAGCCGTCTCCGAGGGGCGCCAGTTCAGGGTTTTCGCGACCGCAGTCTGTAATGGAGTCGCCGATGAACTCAAGCGTTTCTTGGGGTTTAAAGATCAATGTCATTTTATGTCCTCTCTTTTTTCCAGATTTCACGCAGGCGGTGGGCTGCGAGCTTGGGGCGCCGGTCTCGCGTAAAGACGCCTTTGTGGTTCAACCCACCCATGCGGGTGATGCCCTGGGAGGTTTTAAAATCGCACATGTTCCAGACGTGCTCACCAACGACAAAGGGTTTGGAACGCAGGACCTCAATATAAGCTGCCAGGAAGTCCGCCTGGAACTCCTCGCTGAACATCTCGGGCGGCTGGGCGTGCTGGCCGGAGATGGCATCCGCGCCGAACTCCGTCAATACCAGGGGCTTTGGGTAGGTCTCGTGGAGCAGATCCAGCTCCTGGGAGAGAAATTCCACCCCCCGCTGGATCTGCCCAGATTCCTGATACCAGCCGAAGTAGCGGTTGAGGCACATGAAGTCGAGAAAATCAAAGGCTTCCTCGATCACACCCATGCAGCTGGCCAGGGTGACCGGCCGAGTGGGGTCCAGATCTTTCGCCAGAGTGTAAAGCTCACGGAAGAAAGGTTTGGCTGTCTCGCGCCCGGAGTGCGGCTCGTTGGCCAGGCTCCAGGCGATCACGCTGGGGTGGTTTTTATCGCGCAGGATCAGCTCCCGGGTGAATTGTTTGCAGAGGGCCAACCGGCGGTCATAGCCGTCTGTGTTGAAGAACAAACCCACGGCCGGGGTTTCGTCGATGACCAGGAAGCCCAACCGGTCCGCCAGGGCCATCATTTGTTCAGAGTAGGGATAGTGAGAGGTGCGGAAGGAATTGGCGCCGATCCAGCGCATTAGGGCATAATCTTTGATGATCACCGGCGGGTTCAATCCCCGGCCGGAAACGGGGAAATCCTCATGCCTTCCGAAGCCCTGTAAGTAAACCGGTTTCCCATTTAACAGCAGCTGGTCGCCATTGACGGCGACCGTTCGGATGCCCACAGGGAGGCAGTAGGCGTCCATCACCTGGTTTTTGGAGAGCAATTCAACCGTCAGGTTGTAAAGGAAGGGGTCCTCCGGGGACCATTTTCTTGGCTCCCGTAAATTAAGCCCGACTTTACCTTTGCCAATTTCGATCAATTCTTTCTCCGTGTCGCGAAGCGTAACCCGAATGTCCGACTTGGCGGACTCAGCACCCACCCAGAGCCGGGCCTGGCCGGCGGTCAGCTCGAAAACCACAGTCAGATCGTCCAGGGCCAGTTTGGGCTGGCAGTAAAGCAGGACCGGGCGCTGGATGCCGCAGTAGGGAAAGAAGTCAAATTGAGTTTGGGGATAGTTTTCGCTGTGCGAGGAGAAGAAGTCCAGGTCTGAACCCGTCACGCTGCCGGGCGGCACCCGGTTGCTGGCCAGCTGGCCGTCCACCCGCAGGATCAGGCGGTTGTCCTGGGTTTCAACTTCTTGAGAAATGTCAAAAATAAAGGGGAGATGCCCACCTTCGTGCGTACCCAGTTCTCTGCCATTGAGCCAGACCTGCGCCAGGTAGTTGACCGAATTGAAGCGTAAAAGAATGCGGGATGACTCCCAACCCCAGGGCAGGTCAAAGGCGTGTGCGTACCAGGCCGGGCCTAAAAAATCCCTCAGATCTGCATACTGGTCATTCCAGCTGGCCGGGACGGCGATTGGTTGGGCTGGGTTGAATCCTCTGTGCCATCCGCTTTCTTGGCCGCGATCCTCTGGATCCGGTTTAAAAGTCCAGATGCCGGAAAGGTCAATCCACTGCCGGTACGAGTTGCGGATCGGGTAGAGCATAGAACCTCCTGAGAACCTCCTGGGCGATTAATTATCTCATAATTTATCCTTTTATGGGTTTGGGGTCAGGCGCATCTTAAACTTCTTGAGAAATGTCAAAAAACGCCAAAAATATTGCCTAGAAACCAAAATATTTGACAGATCGCCAAAAATATGATATGCTGGTCTTGAAATGGAGGAACCAATGCGAGCTTTACCCCATCAATGTCCCAGCTGTTCAGCGCCTTTAACCGTTTCGGAATTAAGTTGTACCGAGTGCGATACGGTTGTGCGCGGGAAATATTCCCTCAGTCCCTTATGCCGCTTGTCTCCTGAAAGCCTGGGGTTTTTAGAGACCTTTATCCTCAACCGCGGTAATGTCAAGGAGATGGAGCGCAACACAGGCCAATCCTATTGGGTCATCCGACGCAAGCTGGATGATGTGATCGCCGAAATGGATTTAGCGCCTGAAGAGGAGGATCACCACCTGCATGACGAACGCCAGGAAATCCTGCAGCGTTTACGGGCAGGCGGGATCACCGTCAGCGAAGCAGCGGCCCGTCTGAGGGAGCTGGGTGAGTAGATAGATAAGAGAGGTGCATGATGCAAAAAGAAGACAATGTGTTGACCATCCTGGAGATGGTTTCAAACGGTGAGATCTCGCCCGATGAAGGTGTGGATCTGCTTGAGGCGCTCAAAGCCAGCCGCCCAGAAGAAAAGAGAACCACAGGCCTATATGACCCCCGCGCCACCAGCCAGGTGGCGGAGCTGCGTTCCGCCCTGGCGGAATCAGGGCTGCCAGAGGCAAATTTTGAAGCGGTCCAGCATCTGCTGCGTTTCGGGCTGACCGCCCACCTGGTCCGGGAGATGCACGCGGCGGGATTTCAAACCGACTGCCTAGATCACTGGTCGGAAATCGCAATCCATAACATCCGGCCGGATATGTTCCGGGCCTTCAAGGAGGCGGGATTGGCGGAGCTTTCTATGGAAGACCTGGTGGTTTGTAAAATCCATCATATCACCCCAGATTTCATTCAATCCTTCCAGGCGCTTGGTCTGGATGACCTCTGCATGGACGATCTGGTGGCATTGCGCATCCATAAAGTCAATGCAGAGATGCTGAAGACCTTTAGAAAGGAGTTGGGCGAGGCGATTGGCCTGGAAGATGTGATTGCGTTTCGGATTCACGGCATCAACCCGCGATATGTCCGGGCTTTCAGGGAAGCCGGTTTTGAAAACCTCACCCAGGAGGAAATCATCGAATGCCGCATCCACCATGTGTCGCCCGAGTACTTACAGCAGATGCAGGCCGCGGGGCTGGACCTGACGTTGGAGGAGATCATTGAAAGCCGGATCCATCACCTGCGGCCGGAGAAGGTCCGCCAATACCAGGAGGCGCTGGATGGGGAGATCAGCTTTGAGGAGATCCTGACAGCCTCGATGCACAAGATGCCGCCGAGCTATTTGCGGGATTTTCGTGAGGCCGGGTTTACCGCCTGGGGACCGGACGCGCTGATCCGTTTCTACCAGCATCACATTCCGGCCGCCTACGTCAGGGCGTTTTACGATTTAGGAGTGACCGATCCCGAGGAAATTCAAAACGCGTATATTGAGGGCGTCTCGGTTGAGGACCTGGGTTTGCTGCTGAAGAACGATCAGGAAGCGGAAAGCTCAGAAAAGAAATCGGACCGTCATTCAAAGATCAGGGAAAATTTACAGGCTGAAAATTAATCCTCATCCTGACGTGCGCCTGTGCACTTATCTGTGCTTTTGTCTATTCTTTGAAAGACGGTCAAAAAAACAACGACCACAAAATAATGATTTTCATCCAAAAACAAATTTTGTAGCGGCGCTGCTTGCAACGCCGCTGCGGATAAAACTAGCTCCCAAAAAGCAAAAAGCCAGAGATTTTTGCCTGAAGATGACTTGTAAACGTCATAAAGCTGCTGGTGGACAGATCAGGGCAATCGCAAGGTTAGAGGACTTGAAAAAATTGGCTCCCCGCAACGTCCTCGTTGCGGGGAAATGCGTAAGCAAGGCATAAATAATTAATGAATAGAGATTTTTGCTTTTTAGGATGGTATTTTTAGCCGACGAGGACGTCGGCGAAAGCGGAAAGTTGGGAAGAGGATACCCTCGATCGCCCTTCGGAGAAAAAGAGTTTTAAAGTTAACTATTCTTGGGGATCTTGCGATTGCCCTAGTGGATAGATAAGCTGCCAGGCTGGTTGGAAGTGTTTGGGTTTATAATGTTTAGGTCATCTCCCCAAAGGCAAAGGGCTGCCGCAGGACTTATCATCTAAGGAGCGGGTTTGAGGATCGGTTTTCAAAAAACGCTGGACATCCTGAATACCAAACTGGCCAATAACGGCAAGTTCGCCGCGCTGGATCAGGCGGTGATCT
>CAZLEK010000043.1:0-19317 GCA_964558525.1 uncultured Candidatus Brevefilum sp. | reverse complement strand
GCCCAATGCCTGAGTAGACACGAAATTCTTTTTATCCGAAGGGTGATCGATGGTACCTCTTCCCAAATTTCCGCTCTCGCCGACGTCCCCGTCGGCGAAAAAACACCATTTTTTAAGCAAATTGCTCTATTGAATGAATATTTACCCCCTCTTACACCCATTTCCCCGCAACGAGGACGTTGCGGGGAGCCAATTTTTTTCAGTACCTCTTACTTTACGATAGCCCTGATCTGGATTGGTTTTGGGGGTTCCTATCCCAGACTGAAAAATGGGGGGAAGGTTTTCTTAAAAAGCAAAGGAGCTGCGTCATGCGGCAGCTCCCTGTGAAGGCTCCAATGACTTAGCGGTTCACCTGGTTTGCGATCACTTTGATATCCAGAGAACCCTGAGCGCCCTGGTAGTTGTTGCCTGCATCCCCCGGCATTTCATATGTAATCGTAAAACTTTCATTATTCCCAGCGCCCAGTTCACGTTCAGCGCTCAGGTTCGTAATTTCTTCGCCGTTGGCATCAAATAACCGGATGACCACTGGAAATTCGCCTTGGAAGAGATCACCGCGTGTTTCCAGAGAGAAGGTGTACTTCATATCCAGCGAACCCTGATTGGTGACAACAATCTCCGCAGATCCTTGATCGCCCGGGAAGGTGTTGCCAATATTGAAATACTTTTCAACAATATCATCCTTATCCAGGCTGATTTCAAAGGTGCCGGCAGCGAAGGTATTGTCCGTGTTCGAATCCTCGCTGGTGAACCAGGCAACCGTTGCCCCACCGATCAGCAGTGCGCCGATCATCGTTAATAAAAATGCTACCACTAAACCTTTTCTCATCTTCTTCATCGTATTGTGTCCTTTCAGAACGCACTATTAATTAATTTCTGATCTTGATTCTAAGGAAAATTCGCCGTTTAACCAGTCCCAAGCATCACACCTTCAGTGTGAAATTTTCCCACAGGCAATGACCCCAGGCAAAAACGAGCCCCCATTAGAGATCGCCGCTCTGAGTTAACCACGCCTATTTTTCGAACAATAAGTTTGTGAAGATCTATCCAGGAAATACCCCTCTAAAAAATTGGCTGTTTACTTTTTCGCTGATTGATTTTTGCATTGTTTGGGTTCGAAGAACAGGAACCGCCATTAATCGAGCGATCAACCATAAAGGTTGGCTGCGCTGAACCAGCCCCGAAGCCCCGTTTGGTAATTTGCTGCCGGCGCACCTGCGATCTCGACATTCCTGAATCTATCGGTCTGGTCGATCCCGACAGAGACAAATTTTTCCCCTTGGCTGGTTGCTGATGGTGTCATCCAAATGTCTATTCTATGTTCTGCAGTCCCACATAGCGCATGCTGATCTGTTGGGATCATGCTTCTTTTGGCATGGGTAACCATGGCCATTGATTCATGCTCATGGCCGTTGATTCTGCGGCGAAAATGAATATGTTGATAAGCAGGATCAATTTGTAAAATATATCCTGATTTTGTACCTGCTCAGCCTGAGAAGTAATTTGGTGAAGAGGAAAAATAGATTTCCTAGTGTGATATTTCGGATGCGTTCAAATGTCATTCACTGAGCCTTAGGTGTAGGAAAGGGGAACCTGCCCAGGCAACAAATTATCCGGAATAGTGAGGATGACGATTATTTTTAGTAGAAAACTCTTTATCTTTGTGCCCTCATCGTACCCTCGGGGTATCGTGTGTACTCACAGTGTGCCCTCTGGGATTCGTGTCCTCATCCTGCCCAAAGAGTATTGTGTTAAGTTTTTACATCATGCCTGAGCAGACACCTGATTTTTTAGTCAACGCATTGAATTTGTGACCTCATCGTACCCTGGGGGTATCGTGTCCTCACCGTGCCCGAAGGGTAATGGGTTAACTTATTGCCCATTGCCTGAGTAGACCCGGTGAAGGAATTATTCGGGGCTGAGCATCTCGCCTTGACAGTTGGAATCATCGATGGCCTCCCTTCATGATGCAAATTGTTTATGGGTTGCTAATTTTCCAAACCCAAGGTAATCAAAGAATCCGTTATTGCTCTACGGTCAGGGTCCCTGTGGCTAAATCAACCTCGTTACCTGGTTGGATGCTATGGAAATACCATGTCCGTGAGTTTAAATCGAACCACAGGCTCCAATTAAGCTGATAATTTAAGACATAAGTCTCATGGTCTATGCCCTGGACCTTGATTTGATATCCCTCGGCTGGTTTGACTCCTAACCGTGATCCGGCTGGCGTATAAAATAAGTGACCAACGGGAGACGACCAATCAGCAGGGTTAAGGCCAATATCGGTGAAAGCAAAATCTCCCCAGGAACGCCCATAGTGCCCATGCGCTTGAAAATGTTGATCCATATGTTGGATGATTATGGTGCTGTTTTGACGAAAAGTGGTGAATAAATCACCTTCAGTTTGTGAATCATCGGTCACTTGTGAGGCTGTTACCTGTACATCAAATCGGGCTGTCCCCGCCTGGTAGTCATTGCCGGCCTCCGGGGGCATTTCCCAGGTGATGGTCAGCATCTCTTGATGTCCGCTTGCGATTTGTCTTTCAAGCCCCAGGTCAATGCGCTCCTCGCGGCCGTTCAGGAACTTGATTTCGAGGGGGTGCTCACCTTCGGCCAAAATGCCTGTGATCGTGTAGCTGATTTGATAAACCAGATCCAGGCTGCCTGTGTTAGCAATGACCATTGGCTGGCTTCCCTGGTCGCCAGGGGCGATATTATCGATATCGAAGTAATAATGGCCTTGTTCCCGGTCTAACTTGATCTTGAGTGTGCCCGCCTGAAAAGTGTTTTGATTATTTTCAGCGGTGCTGGTAAACCAGGCCGCCGTTGCCCCACCGATCAACACCGCACCTATTAGGAGGAGTAGATAGGGGATAAAAATGGCCGAAGAAGCTTGTTTCATCTCATGTTTCCCTTATTGGATTGATAAATCCATAAATGTACTCTTAGCATGCCACGCTCGCAAACCAATAAAGTTTTCACCCGAATTAGCGCTTTCGATTATCAGGTTTTCAATGATCAGTTGATTATCAATGAGCACATCAACACTTTTATTATCTCTACCTTCAGCACCATCATTAACTTGAATTTCAATCCGGTGGTTTTCTGTCCACCAAGGATCCAATTTGTCTTCAGGGATAAGCGAGTGTTCCTGGTGATCTACTACGATCATTGGGCTGCTTTCGCTGCCATTTTCTCTTCTTCGGATGGTCACGGCGCCATATCCTCGATCAAACTGAAAGATATAACCTGTATCCTGGTGGTTTGATGAAAGCTCAGTCTCAAACAAGAGTCCGTACCCGCCTGAAGCCCCATCGGAGTACAAACCCTCATGCAGCACTGTGTTAGCGATTATCCTGTACGATAATTGATCATAGGGAATGAACATCAAACCGAAACGAGAACTGAATCCCTGATTGCTCTGTGACCAATTGCCCATATTTTGAAAATCGCCTGGAGATAGCTCCCTAAAGATATACGCAGATGCACCGCCACTGGCCTGGCCCGAAACCTGGGAGGCCTTCACCAGGAGGTCAAACCGGGCCGTCCCTGCCTGGTACTCATTACCGGCCTCCGGGGGCATTTCCCATGTGATGGTCAGCATCTCTTGTTGTCCGCTTGAGATTTGTCTTTCAAGCCCCAGGTCAATGGGCTCCTCGCGACCGTTCAGGAACTTGATTTCGAGGGGCTGCTCACCTTCGGCCAAAATGCCTGTGATCGTGTAGCTGATTTGATAAACCAGATCCAGGCTGCCTGTGTTAGCAATGACCATTGGCTGGCTTCCCTGGTCGCCAGGGGCGATATTATCGATATCGAAGTAATAATGGCCTTGTTCCCGGTCTAACTTGATCTTGAGTGTGCCCGCCTGAAAAGTGTTTTGATTATTTTCAGCGGTGCTGGTAAACCAGGCCGCCGTTGCCCCACCGATCAACACCGCACCTATTGTCATCAGGATAAATGTGAGTACGATGCCTTTGCCGCTTGAATTCATAACTTCGACTCCTTTTACAATTCTTAGTATATGGATTCCCCCCTGGATTGACATCTCTCCCATCACATGTCTGGTGTGAAAAATTCCCATCACGGTAGAATCACATCCAGGATTAAGGCATTGCCCCCGCTAAACAAAGGCCATCTGGAACCCTGTATATGGCGGGGTGGATAAATTTCTGAGGAGGATCGGGTTGGAAGAATTGATCTTTTATCCTGCTCAATACACAGAAGAGCTTTTTGTGATGGTTAAAGACCATAGCAGGTCAGGCCAACACCTGCGTCGACCTGACGCAAATCATGGCTAAAGATTCGCTGGCAGGCTGCCTAATCCTGTAAGGTTTCCATCTCGAACGCCGGTATCTACTCCGGCAAAATTTCTGATATCGGAACAAGCGCCGATTTGCTTCCATCAGCGTTGATCGAATAAACTTGTACCTGGTCGTTGGCGCTGTGATCAGGTTTATAGAAAACGACCGTTCCTTTTAAGACATCCAGGTTGTTTCTGATCAAAGAATCATTTGTTCGGCCGTGATCAAAAACGCTTTCATTCGTTAAGATGATGGCTGTCGGCAGCATGCGATTATATGGATGCCTGTGCCTTAGGTAATTGATCACACCAAAGTTATGTAAATTTACAACCAATCCTTTATGTTCGTTTTCGCTGAAGGGATTTTGGTATCCGAGCGTATTATTGCCGTAGCCAGGCGCTGTTTCGGGAATTCGGAGATTGCTTTCGGTGTCACCCGCTTCCAATAGCTTCTCAAGGTATCCATTCCAGCTGTCAACATAATATTCAGCATATGGAGGGGAACCTACATGATGCTGTTTGCTTTTCGATAGGAAATCATCATATTTCACCGCGCTGCCTCTCATTGCTCGCGTGAAGGCCTGCATCGTTGAACCAGCTGAACCATGATTGACCTGGCTGGCATTCACCAGAAGGTCAAACTGGGCCGTCCCTGCCTGATATTCATTCCCCGCTTCCTGGGGCATTTCCCAGGCTATCATTAGGGTTTCTTCATGTCCTCGCGCCAGTTCTCGTTGGAGATCCAGGTCAATGATCTCCTCCTTATCGTTGAGGAATTGAATTTCAAGTGGATGCTTCCCGCCAGCCAAATCACCCCTCATGGTGTAGCTGATTTGATAAAACAGGGTCAGGCTGCCCGTGTTCGAAATGACAAGGGTTTGCGTACCCTGGTCCCCAGGCGCAATATTTGTGAGATCGAAATAATAATTGCCTTGTTCCCGGTCCAACTCGATTTTGAGGGTGCCCGACTGAAAAGTGTTTTGGGTATTTTCAGCCGTGCTGGTGAACCAGGCAACAGATGACCCACCAATCAGAAGCGCACCGATACTGATCAGGACGAACGTGAAAAAAAGTTTTTTACTGGTTGACTGCATCGCTTCGAATCCTTTCGTTTGATTAAAATTATAGAGATTTACCCATGGATTCGAAGTCCTTCGGTCACGTTTCAGCCGTGAAAATTTCACACTCGGCGGCAGCTTCCATCTGAAGAAGTTTCTGCTTCGAAAAAGTTCAGATAAGGTTTTTCAAAGACCGCACCCGATCCACCCAGAACCATTCTCCCCCAAACCAGCAATACGCTCATCATCATCAATGTGCTTGCCAGGAAGAATGATTGGCCAGAATTTTTATATGTGGGTTGTTAACAGGGCAGTTGTAAAGTTGAAACAAACTTCTCTTGAATTTACTGATGCGATTGACGACTTGTTTGCTGAGTACATCCCAAAAATAAATGTGATCGTGCCAATTTCACTGAAAAACCTAGCCTCCCACGCTTCCCGCAGCAGCGTTGCGCGCAACGCCGCTGCGCATATCTCTATTGGAAAATTGGCTCAAAACAATCCTTCCCCATCTTCATTAACTTTAGACATTCAATCGTTGAGCCAAATCTAGCTTTTATCATCACAGGCTTTTGAGAATAATTGGCCCAAAAAGTGAGTGGAAAAGCTTAATAAACCCCGCAAGGGTTTTCCTCTTACAGGATTTTCCGATTACCTTCGGGAGGTTAAGGCCAATGTAGCCTGGTTTGGCTTATAATCATAAGAGGTAAGTTACTCGTCTTGAAGTGAACTAAATTTGGTCCGAGTATTGCAATAAAACCAAATGAAAACAAATCAAATGGGTAAACGACGCCAACGGATTCAATGATTGGAAAAGAGCGTGTAGATCCATCTCTCTTGTCCTGGTTTACCTGTAACGCTTAACAAAACAACGCATTTATCAGTTATTAGGAGTCGCATCGAATGCATTTTACGGTCATAGGCGCCGTCATGCTGATCTCAGCCATCATCTCCTTCAGCCTGGCTGCTATGGTTCTAAAAAGAAATATCCCGGGGAAAAGATATTTCATCTTATTTTTGGTGGCTGCTGGTATTTGGGGGTTCTTTGCTGGTCTGGAAGATTTCGCAAACCCAACAGGTCTTAAGGTCCTGATGTCTCAACTCTCATATTTTGGTGTTGTGAGTTTGACCCCCTTTTTCCTGTTATTCACAGTCCACTATCTCCAAAAAGAGCGGTATCTTTCACCCGTATTACAAGCCGCAATTTGGATCCTCCCTTTGGCCGTGCTGATCGGTGTTTGGACCAACAGCTCTCATGGTTTGGTCTGGCCCACAATTGAGAGGCATCCTGATTTTCCAGACATCCGGCTGATTTACGGAACCGGGCCGCTTAAGCTGGCAATTGTGCTTTATTCTTATATCTTGATCACTTTCTCATCCATCCTTATCATCCAAAGGATCCGTCAATCCGGGGGAGAAAAAGAAAAGAAGCAGTTCCGGGTATTGATCATTGCCTTGATTATCCCTATCCTGGGGAACATTCTCTATGTAAGCGAGGTCATCCCGGGCCTCCTCGATATCACGCCGGTTGCCTTTACAATCTCAGCGATCATTATACTTTGGGACATGCTCCAATTCCGCTTCCTGCAGATCATGCCGATTGCCTGGGACAACCTCTTCCATATAATGGAAGAAGGCGTTTTGATCTTCAAAGACGATTACACCCTGCTCAATGCCAATCACAGCGCAAAAAAAATCTTCAAACTTGACTCCATCGAGGAAGGCAGGCTCTCACTTCATAGCCCTGGAAACCTACAAAAACTTTACGAGGCGCTCCAAAACGGCTTAGAAAAAGCCAATTTACAGATCGATGGGCGCACTTTTCAAATTAGTCAAAAGGCTATCACGGATCGTGGAGGCCATGAATTTGGCTACCTGGTGGTGCTTTTGGATATCACAAAAGAAGAAAATGCGCTCATCGAACTGGAGAGGCAATCCAACCTGCGGGAATTATTGATGGAAATATCCTCCAATTACATCAATATTCCCTTGGATGAGGTTAACGATGCGCTCCATTCTTCATTAGAGAAATTAACCCGATTCTTTAATGCTGATCGAGCGTATATCTTTACGTATGATTTTGAGGAAGGCGTCTGCTCCAATACCCATGAATGGACTGCGGAAGACATTGAACCTCAAATCGATATGCTGCAGAATGTCCCATTGGAAAATATCCCTGAATGGGTCAATGCCCATGTCCAGCATAAATCCGTTACGATTGACAATGTTTTTGAATTGCCGGAGAGCCACACCAAATCCATCCTTCAAGCCCAAGAGATCAAGAGCCTGATTGCAGTCCCAATGGCCAGCGATTCAACCTGTGACGGGTTTGTTGGATTTGATTGGGTGAAAGCATTTCACAAACCATCTCAGGACGAACAACGCATCCTAAAAGTCTTCGCACAAATTCTCTCGAACATCCAAAAACGGAAAGCGACGGAAGCCGCGCTGCGCAGCACAAACAAGAAACTCGAGGAAGCGGTGGTCCTTTCAAAAAACCTGGCGCTCAAAGCAGAGACGGCCAATATCGCCAAAAGCGAATTCTTGGCCAACATGAGCCATGAGATCCGGACGCCCATGAACGGGGTCATTGGAATGACCAGCCTGCTGTTGGACACCCATTTGGATGAGGAACAACAGCGCTACACGGAGATTATTCGCTCAAGCGGCGAGACGCTATTAAACCTGATCAACGACATCCTCGACTTCTCAAAAATGGAAGCCAACCGTTTGCAGCTTGAAACGATGGATTTTGATCTGTTGAATTTACTGGATGATTTTGCAGCCTCAATGGCGGTTGCTGCCCAGGAAAAAAATCTTGAACTGCTTGCCTCCACAGATCCTGGAACACCGGCCTTATTACGCGGTGATCCAGGCCGCCTTCGCCAGATCCTGACCAATCTGGTGGGAAACGCGATTAAGTTTACCCATCAGGGAGAAGTGGAAATTCGGGTTAAATGCCTGTCAAAAACTCAAAACAGGGTGAAGCTACACTTCACCATCCGAGATACTGGCATCGGCATCCCGGAAGACAAACTGGGTTTGCTCTTTGAAAAGTTTTCCCAGGTGGACACAAAAACAACCCGAAGATTTGGTGGAACCGGTTTAGGTCTGGCCATATCCAAACAATTGGTCGAAATGATGCACGGTGCAATCGGAGTGGAAAGTAATTTCGGCCAGGGCTCAGAATTTTGGTTCACCATTATCCTTGAAAGACAAATCGGTCAGCTGCCGATCAGCCAGGCAGATCTGGCTGTGCTTGAGAACAAGCATGTCCTGATCGTGGATGACAATGCCACCAGTCGCGAGATTTTACAAACCAGGTTAACTTCCTGGGGAATTCGAACAGGCGAAGCCGAAAGCGGCCTGGCTGCATTGGAAATGCTCAGTAAAGCAAAAAACCGGGAAGACCAATACCATCTTGCAATTCTCGATATGCAAATGCCTGAAATGGACGGTTTGGAGCTCGCCAAAAAAATAAAATCCATGGCTGAATTTACCGATACGCCATTAATTATGCTTTCCTCACTGGGCGAACGGGAAGACCTGTCCTCCTTTGAGAATGCAGATATTGATGGCTATCTCATCAAACCGCTTCGCCACAAAGAATTGCAAGGGCTGCTGGTGGACGTCCTCCAAAAGTCGTCTGCCCCTGCGCAGCCAGTCACATCAGATCAAAAATCACCTAAAAGCAAGTCTGACATCAGGGTAATTGACCGCCAGGACGCAATCCCCCAGGAAAGTCACCATATTTTGATCGTCGAGGACAATATGACCAATCAGCAAGTCGCCATTGGCATGCTGAAGAAGATGAATCAAAAAGCGGACGCGGTCTCCAATGGACAGGAAGCCATTCGAGCGCTTGCAGAGATTCCGTATGACCTGGTGTTCATGGATGTTCAGATGCCCGTCATGGACGGCCTTGAAGCCACCCATACGATCCGAAATCATTCCTCAGAGGTACTCAACCCCAAAATACCGATCATCGCCATGACCGCACATGCCTTGGAAGGCGATCGGGAGCGCTGCATCCAGGCCGGAATGAACGATTACCTCTCAAAGCCAATCGAACCTAAAACCCTTGCCGAGAAACTGAATCAATGGCTGCCGCAAACAGAGCTGACCATCCCTAAGAAAGCCGCGCAGGCCGCCAGTTTGGCAGCAGACAGCAAAGACGAGGGAATTTTTAACTACGCTGAATTCCTCAACCGGTTGATGGATGATCGGGAGTTGGCCCTCAGAATCCTCTCAGCCTACCTTGAAGACACGCCGCAAAGGTTACAACTGCTTCAGCATTTCTTGCAAAGCAACGATTTGGAAGGCATCAAACGGCAGGCGCACGCCATCAAAGGCGCGGCGGCAAACATCACCGCAGCCGCTCTGGAGAAACTTGCCATCGAACTGGAAGCCAGCGCGCGTAACGAAGAGCTGGAGGAAATTCATCGCCTTGTTCCAGAAATCCTGGATCGTTTTGAGGAATTGCGAAAAATCTTGCTAGAGCTGTTTGCAGACCATGAATCCTGAGATTTGAAATGGAACCTTCGCAAAAGGCACAGGAAAAACCCACAGCGCTGATTGTTGATGATGATCAAATCAATCGTTTGATCCTGGAAAAAATGCTGGGGATTCTCGGCTTCTCAACGGTCAGTGTGTCTTCCGGAAAAGCTGCCTTATCGGCGATCAAAAAAACAATATTTGATCTGATCTTTCTGGACATCCAAATGCCCGATATGGATGGATATGAGACCGCAAAAGCGATCCGCTTGACGGATGGCAGCGCCAGCACACCAATGATTGCTGTCACTGCAAATGCCCTGGAGCAAGACCGGATTAAAGCTCAGGAATCTGGCATGGTGGGCTTTATAACAAAGCCGATCAATCTCCAGGTTGTTCAACAAACCATTGAACAATGTTCAGGCAATCACCATGTACCCACTCGCCAGCCGAAAGATGAGTCGAAATCAGACATCGACAGCTTTTTAACCAAGTTAGGCGGCGAATTGAAATTCGCCAGGACCATGATCGATCGCATGGAAGTAAACGCCGTCGCGCTCATCCAGGAGATGCAGCAGGAAGCCAGCGCTTCCCAGCCAATTCGCCTGCCTGGATTGCGTCACAAGCTTAAAGGATTATTGGCAGCCGTCAACGCGACCCAGGCGTTTGATCTTCTTGAGGGCCTGCCCAGGATCGAAAATAAACCGGAGCAGGAAGTTTTTTTGCAAAACCTGGAACATTTGGAAAACGCAGTGCACCACTATGCCCAACAGGTCAGGATCGCCATTCAAGATCAGGGGCAGTAAGAAAACAGGAGTCAGCCATGATAAAGGTTTTAATCGTCGACGATCAACAATTATTGCTCGATCTTTTAACGCAGATGCTTGAGTCCACGGAAGATATTGGTGTGGTCGCCGTCGGCAGGGACGGGAATCAGGCTCTGGCGCTGACTGAACAGCATCAACCTGATGTTATTTTGATGGATATTCAAATGCCGCACATGGATGGTATCCAGGCAACGGGCCGGATTAAACATCACCACCCGGAAATGAAAATCCTGATGCTGACTTCTTCGAGAGACGATCAGGATGTCCATCAAGCGCTCCAGAACGGAGCCGATGGTTATGTTTTAAAAACAATTGGTAAAGAACAGCTCATCGCGGTCATTAAGAGTGTTCACGCCAATATGGAGGTCATTCATGAAGACGTTCGGGAAGCTGCTGCCCTCAGCCGGATGGGACATTTTGAAGAAGGCCATGGCAAAAAACTGATCATCAATGGGGTCAAAATCGAGCTTTCAGAACGGGACCTGGAAATCATCCAGATGATCGTTGACGGAAAAAGCACACAGGAAATGGCTGAGGCTTTATTCATCTCTGAAGGCCGCCTTAGAAATGTGATCACCGAAATCATTCAGAAATTAATGGTTGAAAATCGTACCCAACTGGCCGTGTTTGCCTTGAAAAATGATCTGGTCTGATCCAGTCTCTAGAATTCGAGCTTATTCCGCTCCCTCTTCGCCCTGATCCGGCGCACCGGCTTCAGAATTCCCATCCTCATCAGGGGGGTTTTGTTCCTCACCAGCTTCATTGTTCACGCCTTCATCTTCTTCACCATTTTCCCCCAACGGATCCCCATGGTCAGCATCTTCGTCCTCTTGAGGGGCCTCCTCCGGTTCTACTGGGTCCCCAGGATCACCGTTCATGCCTTCCCCTTCTTTTTCCTCTTCGCTGCTTAATGCATCTTCGGCTTCACCACCCTCATCCACTGCTTCTTGCGGATCAGGTTCCGACGCCTCGGCTTCTTTTTCGGTTACCGCAGCAGGATCCAGGATCTCAGTCTTAACCCCATCCTCACCAGGATCAGATTTTCCATTGCCAACCTCAGAAGGCGATAAAGTATTCAAAGGGCCCAATGCGCCATCTTCATCTATGGTGTAATATTCCATTGGGCGGTTATTCCCATTTGGTTTGTACATGATCAATGAGCCGAACAATCGCGAAAACTGATCATTAGCTTCGATATTCTCATGCGAAAAGGTAGGGTTATTCGTAATGAATAACATCGGGCGCCAATCATCCACCCCACCCCAGACAGCCAATGCACGCAGGACATTTCTTTTCCCAGAGACGGGGTTCTCAAAATCGTAAATATTGGATGTGCTGGAACCTCCAGAAACATAGGCTTGAATTCGATATGACCATGAATTCTTATGAAAGAAATTCTGGTGAGCCCCCACCAAAACACCCTCTAACAAGAGATCCTTGATGATCCGATCCAGGTTTTCTTGCAATGAAGACCCACCGAAATCATCTGCCGCTGTGAAATGCGCCGTCAATTGATCGCTGCTGGCAAACCAGGCAGCTGTATTGCCATTGACAATCACCGCAAACACAACGATGACTGAAAATAAAATCAAGACTGCGGACCGGAATTGCTTCAAGAGGTACTCCAATTTTGTCGGCTTGGTATCTAGTTTTATTGTATCCAACAGGCCAGCGGACACAAGTGAACCGCATCACAAAATAAATGTGAATTTTTCACAGGATCAAACCTGATTTGCAAAGGATGGATTTTATTCCGATTTCAGCGCGCTTGTTCGTCCAGCATTCTGAAAAAAGCATCCACCACAACCGGATCAAATTTTCCCCCGGCATGTGAGCGGATATAGGCCAGGGCATCGACTTCTTCCCAGGAGGGTCTGTACGGCCGATCGGTGAGCAGGGCATCATAAACATTCACAACAGCGAATTGTCGGGCTGCCAGCGGGATTTCATCACCCACTAATCCCCTGGGATAACCGCTGCCATCCCAATTTTCGTTGTGGCAGTAAGGGATCTCCAGCGCGGGACGCAAGACTTTGATATCCTCCAGCAGGTCAAATACAACCTGGGGATGTTGGTGCATGATCTTCCACTCTTTATCCGTCAAAGGGCCGGGTTTTTGCAATATTTTCTCAGGCAGACTGAGTTTGCTGATATCTTGCAGCAGTACCCCCCGTCGAATATGGATGATTTCTTCTTCCGTGGCGCCCATCTCACGAGCCAATCGCACCGTCATCTCTGAGACTCGCTGTGTGTTGCGGCTGATCCGGTTATCGCCACGATCCATCGCTTCAGCAAAACGGGCAATGGTAACGTCGTAGGCCATGGTCAATTCGAAGACTTTTTGCTGTAAGTCCCCAAAAGCCTGGGCGTGCTCGATTGCATTGCTCAGTTGAGCAACCAACGCATCAATGTAAGGCTGCCAGCTTTCGGAGGAGGCCTGATCTTCCCCAAAAAAGATCTCCAACATCCCTTTGACGCCATCTTGGGCTGTCAGGAGAACGGCGAAATAATTTGAGAAAGTTTCATCCAAAAACCGCTTCAGATGCTCAGGGCTGCCCGGATCAGATTGAGGATGAGCAAGGAAAACTGATTTTTTGCTGCCTTTTTGCCAGGGCACAAAAGGCGCATCCAGGCTGATCCGCACATCATCAAGATCGTAGGCCTCTACAAAACCTCGGCCGGCCTCATACCGCAGATCATGCGTATCAGGATCGTAAATTAAAACCGCGGCCCCCTTTGCTCCCAGGTGATCCAGGATATTGTTGAGCACCTCATTGATCACTTTGCTCATATCGGTTGTGCCGCTGATCACTTTGCTGATTTCAACCAGATAGCGCAGATTTCGGATGGTGCTGACCAACTCATTCTCCCAGCTTTTCAGATCCTTCAGGCCAGAAAGCAGGCTTTGCAGATCGCGTTCGGCCTGGCTTTCCTCATCATAACTTTCTGGAGGAATGTAAAAAGGGTTGGTAAAAATTTCTTCGTGGTAGATGATAAAACGGTGGGTCTTGATGATTTTCAATAAACATTCCGGGTCAAAACCACCCCAATCGAACAAGCACAGGCCGCTGGCTGGTGCGTGGAGGTAAAACTGATTGGTTTGTTGCTCGTAAACCAGCAAATCTGCAAACCCCATTTTTTCCTGGTCAAACCATTTCATTTCATCCAGGATCCTGATCCGCGTGAAACCTTTCGACTCTGCTTCAGACATCAGGGCATCCAATGCGGACTTGAGCGTATCGCCAGCCTGGGTGTCCTGGTTGAGACGGATCCCAGCGCTATCCACCCATGTCAGCTGGCCCGAATCCAATCGGGAAGAATTTAGGATGTTATCCTGGAGCAATTCCTCCCGTAAGGTCTCATAGCGATCATGAGTGGTGATGATGGCGCAAAAATTACCCTGAAGGCAGGAAGCTCTGAGAAAAGAGAATACCGTCGCACGACGTTCTTCTGGGGTCTCATAGAGCAGGGCCAGGCGATCATGTGGCTTTATCTGTTCGATCGCTGTCTTGAAATTTGATGAAAACGTTTTGATCATGGTTCCCTTATCATAGCCACGCCCACGCCCAGCAGAAGAGGTGGCGCATGTTTCTGTAGTAGGATCTGATTGTAATTATAGACGATCGTTTCAACAGCCTTCGTTAATTCTTAAGCCTTGAAATGTGAATATTTCACGCCGCCGCCCGCTCTCGCTAAAGGATACTGGATGGCTCTAGCAGCCACCATTTCCGAGAGGAGAACAGAAGATCAGTTTTGCTCAGGCGAATTGGAGGTTTCCTCCTCTGCAATGATCGCCCTGATGCGAAACACCTGTGAGATCACCAAATATAACCCAAACAGCATCGCAATCAGCAGCATCCCCTCCCGGGAACGAATGAAACTAAAAAAATAGCCCAGGTAAGGAAGGGTGAAATTGGCATAGGCGCCAAAGATGTTCTCGTTGGTAATCTCTTCCTGATCGGCAACCAGGTTATTATCACCCTTGGTTTGATAATAGCGCACGCCTTCTGACTCATAGGTGTCAATGATCCTGTGGGTGATATTCATGTCAGGATCATCATCCTGCGCAAACATCACCACATCACCCACCTCAAAAGGCGGTTCAGCTTGCGTGTTGATCAGGATGATCGAGCCCGCCTGAAAAACGGGTTCCATGGAGCCAGAGGTGACGATGACAATTTTATACCCAAATATGACCGGCTCCTGTCCTTGAACCCTGAAAAAAATCCCGATGGCCAAAAGACCCATCAATGCCAGGACCAATATCAGAAAGCCTGCATTTTTCAAAAGGTTGAGAGGTTTTTTGGTTTGCGGTTCCACACCATCTGACGCTTGAGGATGAAATTCTTCCGCGCCAGCCTTGACCGGGCCTGTCTCAAAATCCTGCGGTTTGGATGAACCGGTCTGGGCTTCCATGGGCGCGCGACCCGTGGTTTGCTTGGTCTCTTGGGCAGTTTTTTCCCTCTCGATTGAGACTCTCACATGCTTCTCTGAAACGGGAAGCGGCGGCTTTCTTTGGGTTTTCTCAGAAGCCGCCTGGTTTTTTGCCCAAACCAAGGCCTGTTTGACATTTGGATTATCTGGGGCCAGTTCCTCAGCCCTGCGCAGGTAAACCAGCCGCTTATCCGCCTCTGCCAAACCTCCCAACATCAGCCAGGCCTCAACATCTTCCGGCGCCAGAGTAATATGCCGATGCAACAACCGCCAGGCCTTTTCGCGATTGTTGGCGCGTATGGCTGCCTTCGCTCTTTCCAGATCATTCATTTCAGTCATATCGATTTCGTCTGCCTGCTTTTCTGCCACATCCGCTCGATTAATCTTATCACAGCTCGCCTGGGCGAATGCAACTTAAAACAAGACTGGCTCAATATCTTCACAAGGATCCTAACAAGATTGCTGTTTTTAAAACAAAAGATTGATACCGTAATCGTCCACGTTTATCAATCTACACACCACAGGGCCTGTTTGGATCTGTCGGCTCATTCGCGGATCATGTCCGCAAACGCAATCCTATCTGCCGGCTGCTTGCTCAGCCTGAACTGTGATCGCCAGGGTCGCCTTGGCGTTCTGATAACGGTTCCCGGCTTCCTCGGGCATATACCAGGAGAGGATCAGGATCTCTTCTTCCCCGGCATTCAATGAACGTCCGGTGTCAAGAGAAATGCGCTCACCATCGACAGCGGTCAGTTCTAATGCAAGGGGATGCGGTCCTTCGGCCAGGCCGCCCGATAACTGAAGATCAACAACATAATCCATCATCACCGAACCGGCGTTAGCCACTGTTATCTCTTGCGATCCGCTGTCACCCGGCGCAATATTCGCCAGGTTAAAATACGGGACCGCATTGGGGCGGTCTAATTCAATCCTGAATTCGCCTGAAGCGAACGCATTTTGAAGCTTCTCGCTTGAATCGGTGAACACAGCCGCAGTGACGCCCCCGATCAGTAATGATCCTACAAGGGTAAAACCAAAGGCGATAAATATAATTTTTTTGAACCGGTTCAAAGATTATCCTCACAATTCCTTGGGATCAATGCCGCTACAATGCTTACTCTATTTATAATCGCCATCAGTCTCAAACCAGTTTAACAAGCATCTTCTCAGCAAGGTTGATCTAAACCGCTCCGGTCTGTTTTGGTTTGGACCCATTCTTGGATAGGCTGATTCTGGTATGATAAATAAGTGAACTTGTACTTTCATGAAAAGGAACCCCTATCCCGAGGAACCATATGATGATCCAAGCAGTCATTTTTGATCTTGACGGGACCTTGATCGCAACCGAACAGCTCAAAGCACGGGCTTACGCCCGCGCGGCCATTGAACTCTGCCCGTATGAGATTGATGAGGAAGACGTCTACCAGGCCTATGCAGATTATGTGGGCGGCTCACGAAAAGAAGTCGCCCAGGGCCTCGTCAAGCGTTTTAACCTGGACGATCAAGCCGGCCAGCGTTTGGAGGAATTCAGCGCCAGCGAACCCTGGCAGGTCTTCACAAGGCTAAGACTGCGTATGCTGGACCAAATGCTGGAGGACCAAGACGTCTTAAGAAACCACCAGCGTGGGGAACCCCTCAAGCTGCTAAAAACCATTCGCGCCCAGGGCTGCCAGGCCGCCCTGGCCACCATGTCACACTGTGACCAGGCATCCCGCGTCTTAAAAGCCCTCGGCCTCCAAGAAGCCTTTGACTTTATTGCCACCCGAGAGGACGTCGACGCGCCCAAGCCGGATCCTGAAATTTATCATCTGGTCGCAGACGCCTTGCAGGTCCCCATTCAGGATTGTCTCATCCTTGAAGATTCCCCCTCGGGCGTCCGGGCGGGCCTCTCAGCCGGCGCCCATGTCATTGCAATTGGCACGGAGATGACCCGAGAAAAGCTGCATCAGGATGAGCGGATCCATCCAGCCCATATCCTGGACGATCCAGCAGAGCTTCATTCTACGGTCAAAGCGATCATGAAAAAGGTCACAACAGCGTGAAATCATTCCGGCAGGCGCATTCGCCAGGCCCTGACCGGAAAAAACCATCCAAGAATCAAGGAGTGATCCATGCATACACCTGTTCGCTGGGGCATCCTCAGCACCGCCAACATCGGCCGCAAGGCCATGATCCCCGCCCTGCAGGCCTCTCCCATGGCGCAGGTCGTCGCCGTCGCCAGCCGGGAGGGCGATCGCGCCCGGCAGTTTGCCGCTGAACTGAACATCCCCAAATCCTTTGGGAGTTACCAGGCCCTCCTGAATGACCCGGAGATTGACGCCATCTACAACCCCCTGCCCAACCACCTGCACAAACCCTGGAGCATCCAGGCTGCCGAGGCGGGCAAGCACATTCTGTGCGAAAAACCCCTGGCGTTGACGCCCGAAGAATGTGAAGAAATGATGGCTGCAGCCGAATCTAACAATGTGCTGCTGATGGAATCCTTCATGTACCGCCATCACCCCCGTATTCAGGCTGCGGCCAGGATGGCCCGTGCAGGCGACTTGGGTGAGATCAAGACGATCGAATCCGCTTTCACCTTCCGCTTGCGGAACAAGCATGACATCCGCCTCCAACCCGAGATGGGCGGCGGCGCGCTGATGGATGTGGGCTGCTACTGCGTCAACCTCAGCCGGCTGATCGCCGGCCGGGAGCCCATCTCTGTCCAGGCGCGGGCGGTCTGGTCGGACACCGGCGTGGATCAACAGCTGGTCGGCCTGCTGGACTTCGGGGATGGTCTCTTGGCGCATTTCGATTGCGGCTTCAACCAATCCCGCCGCCAGCGCGCCATCATCGCTGGATCAGAACGCTTTATGGTTCTGCGGGATGTCTTCTTGCCTGGGACCCAGCCATCCAAAATTCAGATTGTCGAGGGAGACGAATCCCAGGCCCAATCTTACGAGGGCGCCGATCAGTACCGCCTGATCGCTGAAGATTTCATGCGCGCCATCGAAAAAGGTGAATCCCCCACCCCGCCATCAGATGCGGCGGCCAATCTGCGAGTGCTTCAAGCTTTGCTGGAATCGGCAAGGAAAGCTGGTCAATCCATTAAACTTGATCATTAATTGCTTTGACTGACTTTCCCCCATGGGAAAAGAGCCCCTCAACCAAACCTGAGGGGCTCAAATAAGTGCTGAAAGATTATTCTTTCCGGCTGTCAATATACGCAACGGCATCATCAACCGTCTGGATTTCCCGGGCGTCCTCATCGGAGATCGTGATATCAAACTTCTCACAAAATCCGTCAATCAGGAAAAACTGATCCATCGAATCAGCCTTCAAATCCTCAATGAAGCGAGTATCCGGTTCAACTTCCCCGGCATCCACCTTCAGGACATCCACAATGACTTCTTTGACCTTCTCAAATGTATCGGACATAACGGCTCCTATCTGTGATATGATTATTCAAATTCTAACGCGCCTTGGCGGCCTGTCAAGGTTTCATCTCAGGCTCCAGAATCATTAACCCGATCCCATGAAAAAAGATACGCCCATCTCCAATCGCAAAGCGGATCATATCCAGATCAACCTAGAGCAGGACGTCCAATCGGCCTTGACCACCGGTCTGGAAGCTTACCGTTTCATCCACCAGGCCCTGCCAGAGCTGGCTTTGAAGGATGTTGATCTCAGCCAGACCTTGTTTGGCAAACACCTGGCGGCCCCAGTCTTGGTTTCTTCCATGACCGGCGGGACCGATCAGGCCGCCCGCATCAACCGCAACCTGGCGGCTGCTGCCCAGGAAGCGGGTTTTGCCATGGGCGTTGGCTCCCAGCGGGCGGCGCTGCAGGACCCTCGCCTGGCGAAAACCTTCCAGGTTCGGGAGGCTGCGCCGGACATCCTTTTGTTTGCCAACCTGGGCGCCGTGCAACTTAATGATGGATTTGGCGTGAAAGAATGCCAGCAGGCTGTGGAGATGATCGCAGCCGACGCCCTGATCCTGCACCTTAACCCCTTGCAGGAAGCCTTACAGCCTGAAGGTGATGTTGATTTCTCAAATCTGGCTGAAAAGATCGCCGCCCTCAAGCGAGAATTGGACCTTCCCCTGATTGTCAAAGAAGTTGGCTGGGGAATTTCCAAACAAGCCGCCCAAAGCCTGTTTGATGCCGGTGTAGATGCCCTGGATGTGGCCGGCGCTGGCGGCACCTCCTGGTCGCAGGTTGAAATG
>CAZLEK010000042.1:10636-19602 GCA_964558525.1 uncultured Candidatus Brevefilum sp. | reverse complement strand
CGTCCTCGTTGCGGGGAGCCTTTTTTTCAATACCTCTTACTTTGCGATCGCCCTGCATTTATGTTGACCATTCAACTTTCTCGCACAAAAACGCATTATAATAAAACGAAATTTTTGTCAACGCTCAAAGAATCGTTCTTATGACCAATGAAGGTGAATTAAAACTCCTGCTTTTTTATCCGGCAGTGTATGCGTCCTTGGCTGGCCGCTTAAAGAAAAAGATCGAAGCCAGCGCTGTTTCTACACGTAAATTGGATGTGTTATTACAGCCGGATGATGCGCCTGTGCCGGCCGGCGTGGCCGATCAAATTCAGGCTTTGGTGATCCTGTTTACCCCAGAGCTTGACAAAAATGCTCATCTGTTTGATTTGATCAAAGCGATTTCGCACAAACACACCCTTGAGAGATTTTTAGTCCTTCCAAAAGAAAGTTCCACCGGGAAAATACCTTTTCCGGCTTTATTACATCCATTGCGAGCCCAACAGCATCACATTATTGGGTATTCGATTAACCAGGCAGGCAAATTGACCCTGGCGGCATTTGAAGAAACTTTGCTTAAAATTTTCAACCTGCGCCTGGCCAATCACTACCTGGAAAACGAAAAACAAGCTCCTGAGGATCGGCTTGGTCTTTTGACGATCGTTAAGCAGGCCTGGCGCAGCCCGCGGCGTAATATGATCCTTGTGTCCGTGCTGATTTTCATAGGTTTGATCTTGGGGGCGTATGCCCTATTTCCCCAATTTGCGGATGCGATCAATGACGAAATCGCAGCCTCCATTTTGGGATTTGAAGTTCCTGCGTTTGGGCCTGCCAGGGTAGACGAAAATTTTATCAAAATTGACCCTGACCAATGGCAGACGACCCATCGCTATCAAGGACAAGAACCTTTTATGGTTGAATTTGTTGAGGATAGGTTATCCCTGAGGGCGATGAACTCAATAGAGCAGGGGATCTATCGTTTGGATTATCTTGAGGCTTTCCCGCTCGAAGGCTTTCAAGGTTACGAGGTTTCTTTTGTTATCGAAAGACTGGCAGAGGGCCTGGGCGAATCGGATGTCTCATTTCTGTTGGCCTTAGAAGAAAACCCTGAGCACCTTTGCGGCTGCCACCTGGTGAAAAAAGCAGGCGATCATGTTATGGAATGCTATGTAGAAGAACCTGATCAACGTATGGTATTGGCGGGACCAGCTTCGATATCAGCGAATGAAAAACATACGCTCACCATGGTCTTTCTTCCCGAGTCCTATGTGTTCAGGTTTTTTATGGACACGGTTTATTTTGGCAGAATGGCGATCGCTTCTGTGGAGGATTGGCGGCAGCAAAGCATTGCGGCCGCCATACAGGTTGAAGGTAAAAAATTGGATCAGGATGCGTTTGGTTTCAGCCTCGATCATGTCAAAATTTTTCAACAAGAGGCTCCGGTGATTAATGAGTGAATGCCAGCTTTTGGTCAATTTTCATCCAGCGGACCGTGAGATTGCACATCAAATATTGGATGTCTTGCAGGCGAAGGGCATCTCCTGTCAGCTGCTGCCCAGGGTTGACTGCCTCGAAACACATTTTGAAGTTTTGGATCAAATTGAGAAAACCATGGCATCCAGCGGCGCGCTGTTGGTGGTGCTCTCCGAGGCAGCGCTCAAGGATGACTGGGTCCTCGCTAACGTCCAATATTGCTGCGATTTGGCGGCGCGAAGAACCATGCTGGTAATCTACCAGGTGGAGGATCTGCCCGAGGATCATGCTTTTAATTTTTACCTCCCTCAAGCTGTTGTGGTCACTGACATCAAGCAGAAAGATAATTACGAAAAACTTGTTAATCCCGTCAAACGGGTTTTAGGACAATCCGATTCTGCAAATGCTTTCAGACCGCGTGTCCTATCTCGAAAATTGATTAAAGGGGCGGTGATATTCGTAATTATTGGGTCCCTGTTATTGGGTGTGGGCAGTTTTGTTTATCCCAAGGTGGTGGAAAGTCTCCAGCCAGCGCTGCCCCTGGAACCAACCCCGGTCCTTTCGGACAAGCCCTTCAGCGGTGAAAGCATTGACCAGAAAATTATCGTCGATCGACGAGATGTCCCCACTGTGGATTTTGAGGAGAACCCCAAGACAGCTGCGCCGTTTTATTTTGAACCGGGCATGATCCAGAAGCAGTTTGCTTTCGATGATCCAGATTTGGACAATATCAATGTCTTGAGCTCCAGCGGTTATATTGGAAATATTGCCATTTCCGAAAAAGATAGGACCGTGGTCCGGCAGCAAAACGGTGTTTTACAGGCGGCGCTCGCGCCCAGCAGCGCAGTTGAAAACCAGATCAGTTTTAAGCTGCCGCACTTAATGCCAACTGATCGTTGGGATTATTTGGGCATTCGGTTTTTGCTCAAAGATTATCCAGGTTGGTCAGATGAAAACCGGGAGAATGGTTTTGGGTTCAATCTTTCTTCTCTTTCCCATGATCTCATCACAGTCAATATCGGCAGGCGTCAAATCCAACCCACCCCTGATATTCATCAAGTCCATTCATTAAGCCGCGGGTGGCACACCCTGGAAATGGTCAGAAGCAAAGATTTAACCCATTTGGATATTTATCTGGATGGTGGATTCATTGGCCAGGCATCTATCGAAGGATTGACAAAGCAGTATGACCAATTGTCTGTGTTCCTGTATGCTCAATATTCAACAGATTGGATCAACCTGTATATTGATGAGGTCGTCTTTGGCGGAGAGGTTCCAGTAAGGCCAGCCTTGCGACCTGAAGATCGGGCCTATTTTCTCACCCCAGATGAAGTTTTTTTCGTTGAATCGTTCAAAGAAATGCCTGATGAGGCTGTTCTCGCAGAGGGAGCTGGTTTTGGCCGTGTCCTGGAGGATGCCTTTCTATTTGAGATCAGTCCAGAACAGGATCAGGCGCTGATCGCGTTCCAGGTCCCTGATATCATCTTCCCCGAGATGAATTATTTTTCTTTTCGCTATCGATTATCAAACTGGCAGCAGGAACCATGGGCGGATTGGGGTGCATTAAGCATTCGACTTCATCACCCGGATTATCAGGATGGGTCTGGCTGTTCGATTGGCGTATTTGAATCGCTATACCGTGCGGAGTATTCCCTGACAGGTGGGAATAACCGAATTGAAAGTTTGATTGGTTCATGGGAAAATTTTCAACCTGGCGCCTGGCACACAGTTGAGATGGCGATCAGGCCGCTTGACCGGGAAGGCGGAACCTACCGGTTATATTACTGGCATGACGGTTATCAGGTCAGGCAGATGGAGATCAAGGATCTTGCCAGCTGCCTTGGGCAGGGACCACTGACTGCACAATTTATTGTGGACTCAGGGTTTCCTCGCCAAAAATCTCTATCTGGCGAAATCGATGAGATCAGGGTGGGAAAAATCAATTTTGAACATCGGGAGGACTTTTGAGCATGCCGGAGAGGGATGACGCCTACGTCTTTATCAGTTATTCGCGCCAAAATGAAAAAACTGCGCTGGACCTGTACCATCAATTAAGCGGCCAAAACCATCGAATTGCTTGTTGGATGGATCAGTTTGATATTCCTGTTGATGAAGATGTGTTCCAGAAGCATATTTTACTGGGGCTACGGCGCGCCAGCGCACTCGTTTTGGTCAAATCAAAGCAGGCTTTAAACTCGCCATATGTGGAAAGAGAAATCCGTGAAGCGCAGGCCGTGGGACTTCCCGTATTTAATTTTCGGCTCCCCGCCAAACAGGGGAAGAGATCTGACGACAGCGCTGACCAGGCTGTTGGAGGACTCCCTGAAACCACGCAATCAGAGGCTGAAATTTCCTGGTCAGAACGTCTCCGAATCGCCCTGTTGGCTTTGCGGATCAAGCTGCAGTTAACGCAACCCTTTTGGCTTTCGATCCTAATCTTGACCGTGTTACTGCTTGGGTTGGGCGGTGGCGTGTATTGGATCAGTAAGCACCTGACCCCCGTAATGGCAGAGTCTCTGCAAAGAGACCTCCCAGAGGTGGACTGGACCCAATTCGCCAACCATGCTGAAATAACTTTAGACCCAAAATCCGCTGCGCCTTTTTATTTTTTCCCTGATGAGGTGGTGTTTGGTGATGCGTTTGAGGGGGAGGGCCATTTTGATGAAGATAAATACCATTTTGATATTCCTCCGGATTATCACGAAATCATCATTGATCAAAATGAGGGGGTCTGGCTGTTTGATTTTCCTGCGGATTGTACGCTCGATGCGCTAATGTGGGATTGCGAGGTTGAAATCCATTCCCATTATTTAGACTTCGAAAAAATCCAGTATTTTGGCTTTAGAGCCAGATCACTGCAAAATACTGCGCGAAGGGAAATCTCCATTTCCATTGCTGAAGGAGGGCCTGAAAGGTACCGAACTGGATTTGGTTGGGCTTTCTCAAACCATGTGACGCCTTATTTTCGCGGCAACACACGGTTGCCGGAAGGGGATTTTTATGCCTATCTGCCCTTAGATGCGCACTGGCATAGCTATGAGATCCTTTTAGATCCGGCAGATCACAAGCTGTTGTTTTATGTGGATGGTCAGCTGATTGATACCCTCAGCATGGAGCATTATGATTCATGGCGGGAAGCCCCTCTGATGCTGCTTGTTTATCAACATCTTGTCCATCCACTGCCTGAAGGCCCAATTGATCCGGGGTTTTCAACGCAGCTGGAGATTGAACAGGTTGTGATTGGGAGCATCTATTGAGGGAATCTGGGATGGACTCCTTTGCGCGAAAATCGCTTAGGTTTACCCACCATGATCGAGCGACTGAAAGGAAAAGGCGGTTCACCCAGCTTTCAATCGCCCAACAATTGAAGCTGCGCACAAGGCCTGGTCTTTACTGGCCAATGACCATTTCAGCGCATGAGGCGTGTTTCCAGTGAAAGGGTCACCTATCGATGTTAGAATGGTTCAGAATGCAGTGCAAAAAGCATCTGACCGAGGAGCAGAATTGATATAATGAATTTGCAAGCGCTTGAAAGCCACCAGATTTACCACACCACATCACAAACCTATCGAAAAAGAGAATCATGAACAAAACAATCTCATCCCGCCAACGAATGCTGTCCGCCCTGAATTGCGAGACGCCTGACCATCCCCCCTGCAGCTTCATGATCTTTGGAGCGCTGCTTCATCAATCTGATTCTTATCTTGATTTTGTCTCGCGACAACTCGACCTGGGATTGGACGCGACGGTCATGGTCCCGCCCAGGCCGCCTGTGGTGCGCAATGACTACTTTGACCTCTATGGGCTGCCGGTGTCCTATGCACCTGAGGTCACGATTGAGGAGCATGTGGTCCACCATGGCGGTGGAGAAGCCCCGCTGATGGTGAAGACCTACCACACCCCTGCTGGCGACCTGACGACCCGGGTACGCCAAACGGAAGACTGGCTGTGGGGCGACCATGTTCCCTTCCTGGATGATTACCTGATCCCACGGTCAGAAAAATTCCTGGTGGAAAGCGAAGAGGATTTGCCAGCTTTCCAATATTTGCTGGCGCCGCCGACAGCTGAAGAGATGAACGCTTTTCACCAGGAAGCACAAGTGATTAAAGATTTTGCCAAAGCGCGCGACCTGCTGGTCACCGGGGGCTGGGGGGTGGGTTTGGACATGGCTGGCTGGGTGCATGGATTGAATACCCTGGTGTACGACGTTTACGACCACCCGGAATTTCTGAGGAAATTGTTCGCGATGATCGCAGACTGGAACCGTCAGCGCATGCAGGTTGTGCTGGAAGCCGGGGTTGACTGTTACATCAAGCGCGCCTGGTATGAAAACACCGATTTCTTCACACCGGGCGTATGGGAGGACTTGATCCAGCCGGTATTGCGTGAGGACGCCCGGTTGGCGCACGCGGCCGGGGCGAAATTTGGCTATATCATCACCGATAAGGCCATGCCGTTGTTGGATCTCATCGCTGATTCGGGTGTGGATGTGATCATCGGGGTTGACCCGGAGGCTTATGACCTGGACGAAACCAAGGCAGTATTGGGCGGCCGGGTTTGCTTGTGGGGTGGGGTGAACGGCCACCTGACGGTCGAACACGGCTCACCCGAAGCCGTCAGGGGGGAGGTGACAGCCGCGCTGCAGTCCTTAGGTCCGGACGGCTTCATCCTTTCGCCGGTGGATAACGTGCGCCAGGATACAGAGCATGCAATGGCGAACGTTGACATATTGATCCAGACCTGGCAGGAACTGACCGGCCAAACAGCATAATCACGCGGAGGTGGAGATGACATTTTCAAATCGTCGAATTATTGATGGGCACGTTCACTTTCCCCACTATTCTTTCGGGGAGGATTTAATGTCCATCCAGGAAGCAGTTGGTGTGGAAAAGGTGGCGGTGGTCTGTACCCCAGATGAAAAGCGCCTCAGCCTGGTGCCGGATGCCATGCACCTCAAGGCCCATTATCCAGACCGGGTGTATGTGTTTGGCGGGCTGGACATCTCACCGCTTTTTATGACGCCGGAGATCGCCGGAGAGGCTTTCGCCCAGTATGTCGATGTCTTACGCAAGATGGGTGCGGATGGGATCAAGATGATTGAGGGCAAAGCCATGATCCGAAAGCAGCTGCCCATCCCGGATTTTGATGCCCCAGTTTATGCGCCCTATTGGGAAAAAATGGCGGAAACCAAAACCCCCTTGATCTTTCACGTCAACGACCCGGAGGAATTTTGGGATCCCGATCGGGCGCCGGATTGGGCGCGGGAGATGGGCTGGTTTTATGGGGACGGTTCATTTATTGATAACGAAGACCAGTACCGGCAGGTCCTGAGGGTGTTGGATCGCCACCCGAATTTAAAGGTCACCTTTGCGCACTTCTTTTTCCTCTCCGCGCAGCTGGATCGTTTGGCGCAATACCTGGACCGCTATCCCGGGATGCACGTGGATCTGACCCCCGGGATCGAGATGTATCACAACTTTGCCAAACAACCGCAAAAAGCACGGGATTTTTTCATCCAATACCAGGACCGCATTTTGTACGGCACGGATATTGGGGCGCGGGCTTTGCTGGCCGATTTGAAGGCCGGTATTGAACGGGAGGAAAGCCTGGCGCGGGTGGAGGTGGTGCGCGGTTTTTTGGAAAAGGAGGGACCCTTCAGCTTGCAGCATCAAGGCTTCTTGTTCGGCGGGAAAGAGGCTGTTTTCCACGGGGTGGGCCTGCCGGCGGCTGTTCTGGACAAGATCTACACCCAGAATTTTGTTGATTTTGCAGGGGTCAGCCCCAAACCGCTCGATCACGAGGCGATCCTTGAGGAGTGCCAGCGGCTGGAGATGATGATTAATGCTATGGCCGAGATCCAGCCGGGCGCCTCAGGCGATACCTCTTCTGTTGAGAAGGTCAAAGCTTATTTTCAGGGATAACCAGGGACCTTCCCTTCCCTGGATGGTTCAAGTTTTTCGGAGGAAACCACAAATGAAGACGCTCAAACGCTGGCAGGAGCCGATTTACGCCCTGGGCGGGTTCGGCCCCGGATTCATGTATCAAATTGTGTTAACCTATTTGCTGTATTTTTACCGCCCGGCGCTCACCCGGGTGGAAGCCGGCGCCCTGGTATTGGCGCCGGCAGGCGCCTATGCCTTTGGGATGCTGGTCGCCCGGATTTTGGACGGGGTGGTGGACGTCCCGATCGCGGCCTGGACCGACAACCTGAAGAGCCGCTGGGGTCGGCGGCGCCCCTTGATGGTGCTGGGCTTTATCCCCACCATCCTCAGTTTCCTGCTGCTGTGGTATCCGCCGCTGTCGGGCACGCGGCTTGGCCCGGAGGGGCATTGGGGCAATGCGATCTTTGTGGCTGTGGCCAGTTCGCTGTATTTCTTTTTCCACACCCTGATCATCGTGCCGTACCTGGCTTCACTCTCAGAGATCGTCCCGGATGAGGAGACACGCGTGCGGGTGGCCAGCTGGCAGACCTTTTTCAACACGGCAGGCTACGTGCTGACCTTCGTGATTGCGCCGATCCTGTTTGACCGCTTTGGGATCCGCGGCACGATCTGGCTGCTGGCGCCGGTGTTCCTGTCTTTCCTGGGGCCGATCCTGGTGATCAAGGAATCTTCTACATTGGAACAGGGCAAAAAAGAAAGGTCGCAGGCGGCGGATGTGCCCTTGTGGGACAGCGTCAAGATGACCCTGGGCAACCGCACTTTCCGGATCTATATGCTTTCGGTGGCCACCTTTTTCTTCGGCCTGCAGTTTTTCCTGGGCGGGATCGCCTTCATGGCTGCTGATATGATGGGCCTCAGCGATTCACAATTAGGCTTGATGAACGCCGCTGCTTTCGCGCCCGTGCCGGTGATGTTGATCGTATTTAACTGGCTGGTCAAGAAGAAGGGCGCCAAGTGGGCTTTTCGGTTGGGACTGCTGGTGTTTGCCTTTGCGATGCTCTTGTTCCCCCTGGGCTGGACCCGGCTGAATTTACCCATCTCACCCTTCCTGGTGGGGGTGATCGCCGGGGGGATCGGGAGTTTTTCAATTGGCGTGTTTTTCACGATCCCCTACGCCTTCCCCGCCCAGATCGCGGCCACCGAAGCCAAGGAAACCGGCAAGGACCGCGCCGGAATGTATTTCGCCGTGCAGGGCGTGATCAACCAGTTCATGGGCGGCCTGGCTGGGTCGGTGCTGGCGCTGCTGCTGGGTTGGCGTTACGGCGTGGTGGCTGTGGGGCCGCTGGTGGCTGTGACCTGCGTGCTGGCGTATTTTTTCTTCAAGCCGTACCCCTTAGGGCAGCCGAAGAAGGAGGGGTAAGGTTGCGCGAGGGATCTCGCGCAAAAAATGATCATGCGTTGAAGGCAATTATCTCGGTTGACACGGAGCCATTTTGTAGATTGATTGGTTATGGATTCCTTCCAATTGGTTTGATCCAGCTGACGATGACATCGGCTATTGTATTTGTCAGGTAGGCGCCTCCTACTCATAGCATGAGATTCGTCAGCAGGCAAAAAAACGCTTGATTTTCA
>CAZLEK010000042.1:0-10536 GCA_964558525.1 uncultured Candidatus Brevefilum sp. | reverse complement strand
TATTAATTTGCCTGACCCGGCGCCAACCTGACCTACAGACCGGCGCCAAGCCTGAATTTCAATTGACACAACTATCTCATACGGCGTTGCAGGCAACGCCGCTACGGAACGCTCTGATGAGAGAATCTTACGGATTGGTCCCAGCTGAGGTCCTCATCGGCTATTGTATTTGTCAGGTAGGCGCCTCATGCTCATAGCATGAGATTCGTCAGCAGGCAAAAAAACGCTTGATTTTCATATTAATTTGCCTGACCCGGCGCCAACCTGACCTACAGACCGGCGCCAAGCCTGACTCACAAATTCTAGATGGGTAATTAGAATCTCCCAGTATAATCTCACTAACCATGGCAAGAGAACAGGCAAACTACCTCAACTTACTGACCAAAGGCGAGCTGGAAGACCGTGTTGAGGTTGCACGCCAGCATCTGCAAAACTGCGATGTTTGCCCCTGGAAATGCGGCGTGAACCGGCTGGCGGGGGAACTGGGCGTGTGCCAAACAGGTGAATTTGCCCAGGTCTGCAGTTTCGGCCCACATCACGGCGAAGAACGGCCCCTCAGCGGACGGCGTGGGTCCGGCACGATCTTCTTTGCGCGCTGCAACCTGCGCTGTGTCTACTGCCAGAACGCCGATATCAGCCAGGTCTCGGCGGGGCAGGCGGTGAACGCCCGTCAACTGGGTGAGATCATGCTTGATCTGCAACGGCGCGGCTGCCATAACATCAATTTTGTCTCGCCCAGCCACATCCTCCCGCAGATCCTGGCGGGGGTCTTGTTCGCTGCCCGGCAGGGATTGCGCATCCCCCTGGTCTACAATACCGGAGGTTATGATTCGATTGAGATGCTGGCTTTGTTGGAGGGGGTGGTGAATATCTATATGCCCGATATGAAATACGGGGATGAGGCTGCCGGCCGGAAGTATTCCCTGGTGCAGGACTACCCGCAGGTCAACCAGCAGGCTGTCCTGGCGATGCAGCGTCAGGTGGGGGATCTGCAAATCAATGAAGCAGGGATAGCCACCCGGGGGCTGCTGGTGCGGCACCTGGTGCTGCCGGATGAGATCGCGAACAGCGAGGCGGTGTTGATGTTTCTGGCGCAGAAGGTTTCAAAAAAAGTCTATTTGAACATCATGGCCCAGTACCATCCGGCTTACCAGGCGGGGCGGTATCCGGAATTGGATCGAACCCTGCGGCCGGAGGAATATCAGCGGGTGGTAAAGATGGCTCGCAATTTGGGGTTGACTCGCCTGGATGAATAACTTTGTGATTTTCAGTTCTAAGGAAATAATATTGCGGAAAGGGTTTAATGCCTGGAGCGCTGTTTCCCGTATGCTTCCGGTCTGAAGGGCGTGGGCGGTTCCAGACCCACCCATTTGGTGTTTTGGTCCAGTTGATTCAAAGAGGTGAGCAGGTCATAGGTCACCCAGCGCGACGCATGGGGCTGGTTGGCATACTGCCATAATCCAAATTCCCCTTGCTGGTCCTGGATGAAACGCACGAGGGATTCAATGCGGGGGTCTTCCAGTGAAGCGCCGATTTGGGCGCAGAGCCAGAGGAGCAGGCCGGCGTCGAAATGCGCGAAATAGGTGAAAAAGCCCCGGGCAGGTTCTACGCCGATCAGCCGGGCGGTTTCGAAACCCAAGCTTGAAAGTTCCCGTGAGGGGTGGTTGAGAAGTAAGTCCAGGGCGCGCTGTGCAGGCGGTTCATAGCGCCGTGCTGGGTGCAGTGCCAGGCAGCAAAGGGCGGCAGTGGTGTTGGAACGGCACCCCCAGCGGGAGTGAGGCATCCGGCGGTAACCTGCCACGTAACCCAGTCCCCCCGCAGCAAACCCGGTTGGCCAGGCGCCGTCTTCCATGCGTTGGTCAAGAAGCCATTGGTAGGCTTTCTCGGCTTGCGGGCTTTCAGCATAGCCGCAGGCGGCCAGCCCGCGCAGAGGAAGGGCGGTCTGGAGGGGGACGCGGTCATAGTTTTCCTTGTCGGATGATTCTCGGAACCTGGCTGGCAGGGGCCAGGATCCCTCCGGCTTCTGAAGGGAGAATAAATACTGTGCGGCTTTATCCACTGCAGGGTGGTCTGAACGGAATCCCAGGTAACCCAACCGTAGGAGAGCCTGGCTGGTGACCAGATGGCGAGGTTGAGGGGACGTCGGCAGATCCTTCGATTCCCAGGCACCATCCTCGGATTGTGTATTTATCAGGTTTTTTATCAGCGGGTCCGAATTTCGGCGGGTGTGTAAATCTTGAACTTCCGGATCATTTGAAGGACGATCGAGGAGGGTCGTCAGGGTCAGCCAACGCAAACAAAGAGAGGGATCAGCAAGGATGAGGGCTGCCCAGGTCATTTCTCACCTCCCAAGATTTGGCGCAGGTAAGGTGCAGTAAGCGTGCTGCCCGCTGCCAGGTCCTCTGGTGTGCCTTCGGCGATGATCTCCCCGCCTGCGGGTCCGCCGCCCGGGCCCAGCTCAATCAACCAATCGCAAGCTGCCAGGATATGGGGGTGATGTTCCACAATCAATACGGAACCGCCTTCGTCAATAAGCAGGCGAAGGACGCCGATCAAACGTTGAAGGTCCGCCAGGTGCTGGCCAAGAGAGGGTTCGTCGAGAATATACAGGCAGTCCCTGCTGGAAAGCCCAGACAGCTCCCCCGCGATCTTAAGGCGCTGGGCTTCCCCGCCTGATAGGGTCCTTCCGGGCTGCCCCAGGATCAGGTAGCCCAAACCCACCTGGAGGGCGGGATCAACCAGCCGGGTCACAGAGTCTTCCTCCGCAAAAAACGCCCGAACTTCTTCCAGGGGTTTTTCTAAGAGCTGGGGCAGGGTCAGCCCATGCAGGCTCACGGCGCTGGCCTGTGGGGGGTAGCCGCTGCCCCCACATGTTTCGCAGGTCTCGAAAATGTCTGGCAGAAAGCCCATCTCGATCCGCTCACGTCCCGAACCATTGCAGGCGCTGCAAGTACGTTTGAAGGTTTTTTTGTCCAGTCCCAAACTCACCGCCCCGGCACTTTCTGAGAATAATTTTCGTAGGGCGGTTTCTATCCCCAGGAAGCTGGCCGGGGAGTGCAGACCGGCTTTTTTCTGGTCGACGACCTTGGCGGCAGCCGGCGCGCCTTCAAGGCGTTCATAAGGTTCGGGTGAGATAGGTTCGTAGGCGACCGAGGTGGTCTGTTTGACCGGCGCCAGAATGCGCGCCAGGGTGTCGTGGATCAGGGTGCTCTTGCCAGACCCGGACACCCCGCAGACTCCCACCAGGACACCCAGGGGGATTGACAATTTGGCGATTTTTAGATTATAGCCGGCGGCCCCCATCAGGTGCATCCATGAAGTTGGTTGTTTTCTTTGCATGGGGATTTGAATCTGAGCTTTCCCGCTCAACCAGCGGCCGGTGTGGGTTACGGCTTTGGAAACCTCTGCTGGACTGCCCTGGGCCACAACCTTTCCGCCAAGGCGGCCGGCATCAGGCCCGATATCGATGATATGGTCAGCTGCTTGCATGACCTGCAGGTCGTGCTCCACAACGATGACGGTGTTGCCCTGCGAACGCAGGCCTTGCAAGGTTTTGACCATATGGTCCACCTCTAGGGGGTGCAGACCACGGGTGGGTTCATCCAGCAGGAGAGTCAGCCCGGTCAACCCGCCGCATAACAGCCCCGCCAGCCGTACCCGTTGGGCTTCTCCTGCAGAAAGTGTGGCGGTGTAGCGGTCCAGGTTGAGATAACCCAATCCCACATTGCACAAGGCTTGCAGCCTGTCTCGGAGCCTGTCCATGGCGGGCTTTAGGGTGTCAATTTTTAAGCTTCCTTCGGAAAGACGGTTGAGAATGGGGCAGAGCTGATCCAGGGAGAGCTGCTTGAGCTCAAAAATGGTCTTTTCTTGCACCCGCACGGAACGAAAGGGCTGCCTAAGACCTGCGCCTGTGCATTCCGGGCAGGGGATCGTTTCTGTATAAGTGCCGCCCTGGTCCCAGTCCCGAATCCAACCGTAGAAACCAGGGAATCTCTCTTTTCTGCGAGTTTCCTTGCCACTCCGACTGGTATAAGTCACCATGATGGGCTCCGGGTCCCCAAAAAGGAAGCCATTTTGTGCTTCAGGGCTCATGTCCTCCCAGGGTGTGGACGCCGGGTCGAACCCATACCGGGCGGCAAAGGCCTGGACCAGATCGTAGCCGCCGTTGAAGGGCTTACACAGGTAGCCTTTCGGGAAGAAACCCGGCGAATACATCGCCCCAGCGCACATTGGTTTTTCAGGATGGATGATCAGCTTTTCCGGACGGGGATCCTGTAAAGTGCCCACGCCGTGGCAGGTCTGGCAGGCGGCCGCGTAAGTTTTAGGATTGAAGTGGCGCGGTTTTGGCAGGGGAATTTTGTGATTGCAGGTGCTGCAGAGGAGGTGTTCGGTGTCCAGCATCATGATTGACTTGCACCTGGGACAGGGTAGGGAGCCGGAGAATGCGAAGAGGGTGTAGAGGCCTGGGTTGATCTCGGTCTCGTCGCCCAGACGGGCGCGGGGGTCATAGCGTCCGGTTTGTGTGCTGATCGAGAAGGTCACACCCAGCCCCCGGACGGCATCCACATTTGCCTGGGGACCTTCTTTCAAGCCCTGGCGCTCATACATCACCATGGACTCAAGGTAGCGGCGCCGGGCTTCTGCTTCTATGATATCCATGACAAGGCTTGATTTCCCTGAGCCAGAGATACCTGTCACCACCGTCAGGGAATCCTTGGGTAGGTTAAGGTCAAAATTTTGAAGGTTATTGGCTCGTGCCCCTCGAATTTCAACAGCGTGGCTGTGATCCCCAGCTGTCTCCCTAATGGGTTGGATTTGAAGATCACCCTCATCATCAAGCGCCTGGCTGGTGGGCGTGGATCCCTTCGAGCCGAGGCTCTCATAGGATCCCGAATGGCAGAGGACGCCGCCTTCAGGCCCTGCGCCGGGCCCGAGTTCCAGCAGCCAGTCTGCGGCCCGGATCAGATCCAGTTCGTGTTCGACCACGACCACAGTTCCGCCTGCACGCACCAACCGGTCCAGCACAACCAAAAGGCCGCGCACATCGGCGGGGTGTAATCCTGTGGTGGGTTCGTCGAGGATGACCAGTCGGTTTTGTAATCCCCGGCGTCCCAGGACTTTGGCCAGCTTGACGCGCTGCGCTTCCCCACCCGAAAGTGTGGGCGAAGGCTGGCCCAGGGTCAGGTAACCGAGTCCTATATCGATCAAGGCCTGGCATAAACGACCGCAGTCCTCGCGGACTCGGTCAGATAAACCCGGCGCTTCCTGAAAAAGGGGAGCGCATTCGGAGACGGACAAGTCAAGGAAGTCGGCAATTGATCGCGACAAGCCGTCACAGAAGACAACTTTTGCCGCCAAAACTTCATCGGTGAAGCGATCCCCGTCGCATTCGCTGCAGGTGATCCAGGTGGAGGGCAGGTAGCGGAGCTTTACTTCCACCGCGCCCATGCCCTGGCAAACTTCACATGCACCCTCCTTGGTATTAAAAGAAAAGCAGGTGGGGTCCAACCCGGTATTGGCAGCAAAACAATCACGGATGGGATCCAGGAGTTTGGTGTAGGTGGCGGGGTTGGAGCGCGGGTTCCGGCCGATGGGCGATTGATCCACCAGTTCTGCTTTAATATCGACCCGGCTCAATCCCATACAGCCCACCGCCTGGCCGGCTTCCAGCGAGGCAAAAAGCACTTCTTCCACCAGCGTGCTTTTGCCTGAACCTGAAACGCCGCAGACCACGTTTAATCGATTAAGGGCGAAGGGGACATCAATATCCCTCAGGTTGTGCAGGTGTGCGCCTTTAACAATCAGAAAGTTTTCGGGACGGGGTCGTTTTTCAGGGATCTGGGTTTGCTTGCGGCCGCTGAAGTAGTTGCCAGTGAGCGTGTCGGCCCCCCAAAGGCCTGATGGCGTCCCAGCGAAAACGATCCGGCCGCCCTGTGCCCCCGCGCCGGGACCCAGGTCTAGGGCAGCATTTGCCGCCGCAGCAGCAATCCGGTCATGTTCGACATAGATGACGGGACCAGCCAGCTCGCCCAAGGCTTGAATCAATGCCTGAACGTCCCGAGGGTGCTGGCCGATGGTTGGTTCATCCAGGAGGTGGAGTAGATCGGAGAGCCGGCTGGTCAACAGAACTGCCAGGCGGAGGCGTTGGGCTTCTCCCCTTGAGAGGGATGGGACAGATCGGTCCAGGGCAAGGTAGCCTAAGCCGACATGTTCCAGCGCTTCTAGGCGGGAGGTGATCTCATCCTGCAAACGGTCAGCATTTGCCGGCAGCGGGTGAAGTGAAAAACCTTGCAGTGTCTGGGTAATGGACTGCCCCAGCAGCTGGTCCAATCGCTGTCCATTCCAGCGTACGGCTGCGGCCAGGGGATGCAGACCGGTTTCCTGGCAATTTGTGCAGCCTGCGCCTTCGCATTCCGGGCAGCGCTGGTTAAAATCCTGCGGGGACACCTCATGCAGCCAGGCGCCGCAATCTGAGCAGACCGGGGACAGGCTGTAAGACTTTGTGTCGGTCTTGGTTTTTAGCTTGACCACATCACCGCCCAGCGCAGTGACCTGATCCAGAACCTGGCGGATTGTATCGGGCGATTCATCCCCAAGCAGGGTTCCCAGGATAATCTCAATTGTGTGCGGTTGGTCCGGTGGACAGGCGGCCCCTGATGGGATTTCTCCGTCGACCCGCACCCCTTCAGCGCTGAAGGTCTGGATGAGGATCTCGATCAATGCGGCATGGGTGCCGCAGGATTCGCGAAGCAAAGGCACGATCACAGTGAGTGGTTTTGGTAATTGTTCAAGGAGCACAAAGAGAGTATCGCTATCCAGGACTTCCACAGGTATGCCGCAGGCATAACAAAAGACCGTCCCAAACCGGGCAAAGGTCAGCCGCAGGAAGGGATGCAGTCCGCTGGCCGTCGCCACGGTTGAGTTCGGGTTTCGATTGAGCAGATTCTGATCCACTGCCACCACGGGCAGCAGCCCGGTGATCGCTTCCACATTGGGGGGTGCAGGCCGCTCCCCGATAGCGCCCAAGGACAAGACTTCCTGAAGTCGGCGCTGGGCTTCCAAATTCAGGGTGTTGAAAATCAGGGATGACTTACCTGAGCCTGAAACGCCTGTGACAACCGTTAAACCGGACCCAAACTGAACCTCGATATCTTGGAGATTATTTTCACGAGCGCCTTTGATCTTGAGGGTCATGACGGCTTTCTTTGGTTGAAGCGGAAGATGCTTTTTGATTATAATCGATTCCGTTTGTGCGCTTATTACAGGCCCGTGTTACAATACCAGGCATGAGCGGACTCATCCATGCGGATCAGCCGATTGGGATGTTTGACTCGGGTGTGGGCGGCCTCTCTGTTTTGAAAGCCGTCCGCCAGGAACTGCCCGGCGAAGACGTGCTGTACCTTGGCGATCAGGCGCACATCCCCTACGGCTCAAGATCTAAATCTCAAATTTTAGCTTTTGCGGACGGAATCACCCGGTTCTTGCTGGCCCAGGGCGCGAAGCTGATCGTGGTGGCCTGCAACGCCGCCTCTGCTGCTGCGTTGGGATATTTGCGCCAGACCTTCAGGGATGTGGCCTTTGTGGGGATGGAGCCGGCGGTGAAACCCGCCGCGGAGACCACCAAAACCGGGAAGGTCGGCGTTCTGGCCACCCCCACGACCTTTGCCGGGGCGCTGTACGCCTCGGTGGTGGAGCGCTTTGCCAGGGGCGTTGAGATTTACAAGGACACCTGCCCCGGGTTGGTGGAGCAGATTGAGGCGGGAAAACTGCAGGATCCCCAAACCCGAGCCATCCTGGTGAAAGCGCTGGCGCCCATGCTGGCCGCCGGGATTGACACGATCGTGATGGGCTGCACGCACTATCCCTTTGTGATCCCCTTGATCGAAGCGATCACCGGACCCAGCGTGCGGACGATTGATCCTGCCCCGGCCGTGGCCAGGCAGGCCCGCAGGCTTCTTTCTCAAAGTGAACTGCTTAACCCACGAGCGGATGCGGGCAGAATCCAGTTTTTCACCAGCGGCGAAATTGAGGCGCTTTCGGGTTTGCTGCCGAGTTTGCTGGGCGAAACAGGCCCCGTTCACCAGGTCCTTTGGACGGATGGCGCGAAACTCTCCCTTCGGAAACAATTGTAAATAACTCAGGTCTGGGTGACCTTCTTCATATTTGTCTTTGAGGTCATCTGCCGGGCGGCCACAATGGCGGCGACGAGGATCGTGACGGCGATATTGACCAGTGTATGGCTGGTGATGTTTGGGTGTTCCAGCATCATTACAAGTGCTAAAGCGTTAGTCATAGCATGACTCAAGGTCACTACGGTCAGGTTTCCGTTGGTTTTGTTATACAGCCAGGTGTACAGGACTGAGAGCGCCATCGAAAAGGGCAGTTCCGCCCAGATTGGGATGACAGCCATTTCCTCGGTGGGATTGAGCAGCAGGGGCAGGTGCCACAGGCTCACAAAGAACCCCAGGATCAGGCTGGCTCCCAGAGGGGAAAACCGCTTTTGCAGCCTCGGAAGGGCAAACCCCCGCCAGCCGATCTCCTCCCAGAGATTGGCCACCAGCATGGCAGCAAAGAATAACAGAAAGGTCAAGGCGCCGGGAAAGGCGGCAAAATCATAGGTTTCCATTGAAAAAACCCGCTCGAAGCCCAGGGCGACCAATGTGATGAGCGGCTGCAAGGCCAGCGCCAGCAGGAACCAAAACCATCTGGCCCCTCCCCGCAAGAATCCCCCCAGCAGACGCCCCAGACCTTTGAAGCCTGAAAGGACCACGGTCAGGAGGATGGCGGCGATGGCCGGCCCCAGACCGCCCAGCAAGGTGAAAAAGGTGCTGCGGAAGGCGATCCAGCGCAGCGCATAAGCCAGCTGGAACCCCCAACCAACCCATGAGATCAGGAAGGTCAAGAGAAAGAAATACAACAGAGGGCGCTTCTCAATTTGCGGTTTTAGCCTGAAAGATGACATAGAAAACCTCCGGGTTTAGGACACTTTCCAGTATACAAATGTTTTGTCCGTTTTCCAATATGGTTATTAACCATATTTTGGTTTTATTCGCTTCGAATGATGGTTGAGCCGCTGGAACCGTTAGGTCGGGAGGTGACGATCTGGTCTTCCTTTTGGAGGAAGCCTTCATAACGGCGTTCCCCCGCCAGGACGCGCCAGCCGCTTAAGACCATGGGAAGCGGTTCTTCAACCCCCAGCCACTCGCCGTTGAATTTCCAGGCGAAGTGCAAGTGCGTCCCGCTGGCGCTGCCGCCCTCACAGGAGGGATGTCCCACCAGCTGGTCCTGTTCAAGCCAGGCGCCCACCTCCGCACGGCCGTCTGCGGCCATGTGCAGGTAGATCAGCACCCAACCGGTGCCTTCATCGCCGTCGCCGTCCAAATCCAGGGCGACCACACCCCGGTCGGAACGGACGACCCGCCCGAGCGCGGCGGCCGTCGCCCACCGGGCGGATGCCGCACACTGCGGTTCACCGGTCACTGGGGCGAAGTCAATGGCGCCAAAGGGGGTGCCGGTCTGCCAGGTGTTGTGCGGGCCGCCGGTCAGGCTCCAGATCTCGCCGATGGGGAAGGGCAGGACGAGGTTAGGGGCAGTGGTGGTGGCCAGGAGATAGGGCTCAGCCTGCAGGGCGCGGTCCCAATAGTCTCCAAACATTGTGTGGTAAAAAGCCAGGAACGCAGCCGGATCAATCAATTGTTCTTCCCAGCCTGCCTGCGTGTAAAGGCTGCCAAAGAGGTGCATCAGGCCCACGCTGCCGGCGTTCAGCGCCGGGTGAAGGCGGCCGCGCTCGCCCCCGTAGAAGCTCAGCTCGGTCAGGCTTCCATCCCGCCAGCCGTAGAAGCCCTGGGCAAGGAGTTTGGCTGTGATCATTAACTCGTTATGCAATCCTTTGTCATCTGCGCCGTAACCGATAGGAAACTCGTCTTTGTCGGCTCCAGCTGGTGTGCCATAAACCCAGCCAGAGCGGTATTCCAGGAAAGCCAGCAGCAGGCGGGGGTTGGTGCTCGTTTCCAGCGCCACCCAATTTACGATTTCTGGCCCGGTCAGCGTTTGGCCCTTAACGGTTTCTGAATAGCCGGCCAGGAATCCGCCGGCCTCACGGGCGAACTCGGCGGCTTCAAAACCGCCCACGGAAGGGCCGTAAATCACCTCGCTGTCTGGGAGGATGGGCTTGCCATAGGGGAGGCTTTCCTCGAGAGCGTCCGGGATCTGGAGGCTGAGCCCGATGGGGAGGAGGCCTGTTTCGGACATGGGGGTGCTCGACTGGATGGCCTCCGGGGAGACCTCAAAGCGGGCTGCCAGGGCAGGCAGGGTATCACCCTGCTGGGTGGTGTAGGCCAGCATCCCTTCCGGCAAATCAGCCGGCGGCGCCTGGGTTGCCGCTTCCGGCAGGCTGAGGGTTGGGGTGGGGGTGATGATTTGCGGGGTCAGTTCGGTGGGGTTCAGGATGCGCGCGATCTCCGTCTGGCGCTGGGGTGAATCAGGCAGCTCTGCAGGCAGGCCGCCGGGCAGGTGGCAGGCGCTCAGAACCAGTGG
>CAZLEK010000041.1:0-19936 GCA_964558525.1 uncultured Candidatus Brevefilum sp. | reverse complement strand
GAATAGCGTTAATTTCCCCGTGATAGAGCCGCCGACGAGGACGTCGGCGGGAGCGAAAGCTGAACCTGACCTACTTTTCTGCCCGGAGAGCGCTCTCGTACCATGCCAGCCGGTTTTGGGCATCGGTTGTTTTGGACAAATCATACAGGACGCCAAACTGCTCCAGGGTGAAGGAAGCGCTGACCGCACCGTACCAGCCGGCTTTCTGGAGATCTTTTTCTTTGTGCAGTCCCACGATGAAGCCGCCGCAGTAGGCGTTCCCTGCGCCGGTGACATCCACCAGGTTTTCAACGGGATAGGAGGGGATTTTAAACAGCTCGCCCTGATTTGATCCCACCAGGCTGCCTTCGGCCCCCATCCGCAGGGCGGCGATGGGCGCGCCGTAGTCGATCAGTTGATGGAGGATTTCCGCCGGGTCTTCCAACTTCGTCAAGATACGCCCTTCACGCAAATTGGGCGAGACGATATCGACCAATTTTGAATTCTCCTTGAAAAGCTGGCGGTTTTCAGGCACGCAAAATTCATCATGCGGCTCCCAGAGAATGCTCTCGCAGCCCAGTTTTCGCAGGTGCGGCACCCAATGCGGCACGTTTTCAGGCGAACAATGCAGGTGGACACCAGGAATGTTTTGGTAGAACGTTTTAAGTTCTGACGGCTCAGGTAAAAGGGACAGCATGCCTTCCTGGCTGGTTTGGAAAGTTTCCTCACGATGCCCGGTTTCGTCAAAAACCTGCCAGGCGCGTGGGGTGGGCAATGGCTTTGCGACCCGGATGCCTGTTGTATCGAAATAACCCTCCAGTTCCGATAAGATCTCATCGGCATGGTCGCCGCCCACGCCAGACACCAGGCCCACCTGGTCGGTCCAGACGCGCATGCCCATGACAGCATGGGTGGCGCCGCCGCCGAGAACCCCTATCTTCCGGGCGCCATCTGGGAGGATGATGTCGTCAATGATGATGTACCCAATCGAAATGAAGCAATCTCGCATAAATTCACCTGGTGATTATTCAGGGAGGATACCGCTTATTCGGGGGACCCTCCCTGTTGGGAAAGCAATTTTGCTGCTTTCAAGCACTTAAAAATTAAACGTCTGTTTACTCAACTGCCTCCATAAAGGCCTGGATCCGGTCCAGTTCCCATTCGGCCAGCATGGCTTCTCGGGTCCAGCCGCTGGCAGACTTAAAAGCGCTGCTGACGATGGCCCCGTCTGCATACTTCAGCGCCTGGGCGATATTGCCAGGCTTCGCCCCGCCGCCTAACAGCAGAGGCGCTGTGAAATTGGCGTTTTTGACCTCATCCAGCATGGCCAGGGACTCTTCAAAGGACTTCCCGGTTAGGATTAAGCCATCCGCCCGTCCGAAGACGGCCGCCTGTCGGGCGGCTTCCACCAGGGGCAGGGGGGCTAAGGGTTGGCCGGAGCGATCGTAGACATCCGCCAGGATCAAAATATCCTCCCCGCCGATCTGTGAGCGGTATTGGATCGCTTCGTAGGCGCAGCCTTCCACCAGCCCTTCAGCTTTGACCATAGCGCCAGCATAGACCTTCAGACGGACGAACTGGGCCTGAATTGCCTGGGCAACAGCCAGGGTTTCCCGCGGGGCGTGGCTCATCATGCAAACACCCAGGGCCAGCCCTGGGAATTCCCTCCGAATCGCAGCCCCGACGACCGACATAACCGATATCGTATGGGGTTGGGGCGCCGGCGCCCAGGGAAAATCACCCAGATCCTGGATGTAGAGGGCTGGGACGCCTGCCTTCACAGCTTTTTCGGTGTTGTTAAGGGAAATTTCAAGGATTTTCTCGATTGGCTGGGCGGCAGGATGGCCAGAGGCGGGCAGGGGCGGCAGGTGCAGCGCGGCGACGATTGCCGGGCGGCCAGCTGTGAATAGTTTGGGTGGATTTATTCCTGCCATGATTCCCATACCTCACTGGTGCGAATGCGGGAGATGCCGCCGCCGCCCTCGATGCTTCGTCCGCCCTCAAAATTCCTGAAGAAGGGCTCGTCAAGCACTTCTGCACGGTAAGCCGCAAACAATTCCCCGGGCACCTGGGTGACGAGCGCCGAGAACATCTCAGGAACCCTTGGAAAGGTAAAGGCTGCATCCGCCTGGCTAAGAATGTCATTGGCATCTGCAGGGCAGACGGCCGCCACCCGCCGGCCAATTTGTTTGGCTGCGATGGCCACTTCCAGCATCCGGGAATGGTCTCGGTCGCCTGCGGTGATCAGGAAGGTGGGTGTTTGGGGCGAGCGGGCAAAGTATTGGAGGTGGCCCCATTCCTCCGTGTCCTGGCCAAGCGCCGGGTCCCCGGAGGCTTCCAGGACCTTGGCTGCTGAAAAGAGCGCCGTGCCGAAATTTGGCCCCCCGCCGACAAACACGAACTCCTCGGCGTCCTGCCACTGATTTGCCAATTGTTGCATCTCTTTGCCCTGATCCTTGATCAGTGTTTCGATCACATTTGCAAGGGATGCGATATCATCACGATAACCCTGCGCTTCCTGCGAGTTGATGTGCCCCCGCACTTCACCGATCCGAATGGCCATCATCAACAGCGCCAGCTGGTTGACAAAGAAAGAGCGCACACCGGGTGACACTTCACCCTCTGGGATGGGAAATTCGGGATTGGGCGCCTGAAATAAGATCTCGCCTGCGCTGGCGACCCGGCTGTCGGGTGTGGCTGTGAGCGCCAGTGTGGTTGCGCCGGCTTCTTGGGCCATTTTCAGGGCTTCATAGGTCCGGGCAACGCTGCCAGATACTGAAATGCCGATTACCAGATTGGTCTTGGGCCCCGACCTGGGAAGAAACCCGGCTTCGTAACGGGCAAATTGAAGGGAGGTGGCAATCGTGGTTGGAATGCCAGCCAGTTTTTCAAAGGCCAGCTTCGTGGTCAGACCGGCGTGATGCGAGTCGCCACAGCCGGTGATAAAGATGCGTTTAAGCGAAAGGATCAAATCCGGGTGCAGGCTCACTCGCGACCTTTCATCCAGTTTTGGTAGGACCTCTCGCAGAAGTTCAGGCAGGCTTTCTACCTGGGCAATCATGCTGTTCATTATTTTTTCTCCTTGTGTTCTTTTTTATGGTTCATACGTCCGCCAAACAACAGCGGACAGCCTTATTCAGTGCGGATGGTTTGATATAAGAGCTCTTTCCAGCCCTCAACATCAATTTCCCAGACGATCTCAACGTTGGGGACGCCGTCAGTGACGCCCAACTGGTCCACCACGGTCATGCCGCGGGTGAGCTCGCTGTTGGTTTCAACATCAACGTAATGTTTGCTCTGGATCAAGCTGATCTTCGGGTCCAGTGCGATGGCCATGGTGACGGGGTCCGGCAGCGGTAGGGCCGGGTCTCCCAGCCACTCCCGGTTGGTCTTAATCGCCTGGCGGTTGCAGTCTATTGTGAAATGGCCGTATTTGGTATCCATTTCTCGAATGGCCTGGAGATCTTCCTCGAGGAGGTTGGCCTCGCCGCGGCACAGCTCCCAGCCAGCCTGGATCACGGGCAGGCCAGAGTGATACACTTTTTTGGCGGCTTCCGGATCGACCCAAATATTGAACTCAGCCGAGGGGGTGACATTGCCAACGGTGTTGGCTGCCCCGCCCATTACCACGCAGCTGGGGATCTTTTCGACGATATCTGGGGCTTTGGCGACGGCCGTGGCGATGTTGGTGAGAGGTCCCAGTGTGACCAGGGTGATCTCGCCGGGATTCTTGCGAACAGCGTCAATCAGGGCGTCAATGCCTGATTCGGCCTGAGCCTCTTGTTTTGGCTCGGGGTAGTTCATGCCCCCCATACCATCCGATCCGTGGAAGAAGTAGGCATACTGTGGTTCCCGGATGAGGGGCAGTTTGGCGCCAGCATAGACCGGCGTTTGCTTGCCGCAGAGTTCAACGGTGTAAAGGGCGTTACGGGTGCACATCTCCAATGGGACATTGCCCACGACGGTGCTGATCCCTAAAACATCTACATCCGGCCAGCGCAGGGCCATCATGATCGCCACGGCATCATCCGAGGCAGTGTCGGTGTCAATCCAAAATTTTCTCATGGTTCACTCCTTTATTTGGATAAGCGGGAAATTAATAGGTCAACCACAGCGTCCCCTTCCGCATCCACAGCAAATTGTGTTGGGGAACGGTCTCCCCACATGCGCTGAAAGTCCGGGATCGTTTTGCCGATGGCCAGCCCATTCAGGGCAACATACATGGGCGCGCGCTCAAGTTCAAAGAGCTCTGGCCGCAGGAGATAAGCCGTCACGGAGGGGTCGTGCAGGTGAAAGGCGCCGCCTAATGAATAAATTTGGTCATGAAAGTCCTGGTAGGCGGGCTGGATGCGTTCCAGCAGACGAACCGCGGGGGTATTGGCTGCATACATTTCCTGCAGTTTTTCCGGGCGGATGAGGATCTTTGTGGTCGCGTCCAGGCCGATCATCGTGACCGGCCATTCCGTTCTGAAAACGATCTCGGCAGCATGGGGATCGTGGAAGATGTTCGCCTCGGCAGCCGGCGAGATATTCCCAGGGGCATAGGCATTGCCGCCCATCAAGACCACTTCGGCAACCATCTCAGCAATCTCAGGGGCGCGTTGGAGCGCTAAGGCGAGGTTGGTCAGAGGTCCCAGCGGCACCAGGGTCACCTCGCCGGGATGTTGGTGGATGGTTTCAATGATGAAGTCATCCGCGCTGCGGGGATCGAGTTTCCCTTTTGGTGGGGGAGGGTTGGTGTTTCCCATGCCGTCCAGTCCGTGGACATACGTGCCCAGTTCCAGGTCGGGCAGGATCATGGGTTTCTGCGCGCCTTTACAAACTGGCGTGCTTTGCGAGCTGGCGATCTCCACCAGCCGCAGGGCATTTAACGAGCAATTTTCGACATCGGTGTTCCCAAAGACCGTGGTGAGACCCAGGATCTCCAGCTCGGGCGAGCGAAAAGCCGCCAGGATGGCCATGGAATCGTCAATGCCGGGGTCTGTATCGATAATTATTTTACGAGGCATGAGACACTACCCGTCCTGGAGGATGCGAAGGTGGACTTTCCGCTTTCGGGGACCATCGAATTCCCAAAAGAGGATGCCCTGGGAATGGCCCAGCAACAATTTGCCCTGGGTGATGATCAGGGACAGGCTCGGGCCAACCAGGGAGGACTTGATATGCCCGGCAGCGTCTGCGGGCGTATCGTAGATGTGTTCGAAGTCGACCCGGGTGGGCACCAGGCGCTTGATCTCTTGCTGTAAATCAGCCAGGGTGGCAGGATCCATGATGGAGTTGATGGTCAACCCAGCGGTGGTATGGGGGATGTAGACCAGGCAAGCGCCTTCTTTGATACCGCTGGCTTGAACGACTTGTTTAACTTCCGCCGTGATATTGATGAGGTTTTCACCTGGCGGCGTATCAATGACAATTTTTTCTAGCATATTGCTCCTCAATGATCTGTTGGGTTAAAAAAATAAATACTATGCCATTAATGATGAGCGGATCTCTTGATATACGCCTTGTCCGGGTTCACACTCCCTGCCCGTGTTCGCCATAAATTCCAAAACATCGCTCTTGCTGATCCGGGCGGCGCCGTAAACCGTGGTGGCCAGCCCCCCCAGGAGGTTGGCCAGGGTCAGCGTGGCCTGAGGGCTGAGACCGTGTTTGTGGCCGTAGATAACGCCCGCCGAGAAAGCATCCCCGGCACTGGTGGTATCTTTGACGCTCACCGGGAAGGCTGGTTGGGAAGTCAGGCCGCCTTTCCAGCCCAAAAGAGCGCCAGATGATCCGAGTTTTATCGCAGCCCAATCCAGGCCGGCATGGATCAAGGCGTCGATTTGGGCCTCAGGGGAGCGTTTCCCAGTCAAATGGTAGGCTTCTTCTTGACCGGTGATCAGAAGGTTGATTTTCGAAAGCGCCTCCTGTACGGCCTTCGGCTGATGGATGACCGGGTCAAGGCCGGTGTCGAGGCTGCAGGGGATGCCGCGGGCTCTGGCCATGTCAAGCACACGCCAGGCGGTGTCTTTTTGTGGAGAACTCATAAAAGCATAACCTGAGAACTCGACCAGGCTGATATGATTTAGCAGGTTGTTGGGCAAATCTTGGGGCGTAATCGTGGTATTGACGCCACGATAACTGAACATGGTCCGTTCCCCATCAGGGATCACGGCGATGAAGATCAAACCCGTGCCCTTCTCATTTTTCCGGATGATAAAGCTGGTATCGACCCCGGCGCGGCTGAGTTCCTGGTGAACGATATCCGCCCAGAGGTCATCCCCGACGGCGCCGAGAATGGCGCAAGGCTGCCCCAACCCACGGAGGACAACCGCGGAATTACACACTGCACCCCCCAACTTCATTTCTGCCTGGTCGGAATACGCGTCCCTGCCGGGTGCGGGGATTTCATCTACGGTGAAAATATTGTCAACGTTGATATCACCAAAGAATAAGACTGCGCCGTGCTGCATCAATCACTTATCCTCAGCACGCTGGACTGCCGCGACAAAGGCTGCAATTCGTTCCAGGTCTTTCTTGACCCGGTCCCCTTGGCGGTTGGTGTGGGTGTTGGAGTCCACTCCCCAGGGTTGAACTTTTTGGATCGCTTCCTCGACATTGCCGGCATGTAAGCCGCCAGCAAGAATGACCGGAATTTCACTTTCCTGGACGATTTGTTGGCTGATGGACCAATCATGGATATGGCCCGTCGCGCCCACGCCAGGCATATCAATGATCTTTGTGTCCAGGAGGAAAATATCGCTGACCGGCTCAAAACGTTTTGCCAGGGCCAGGCTCTCTGGCCCACCCACCGGCAGCGCTTTCATTAAATGAATGTCGGGCGCCAGCCGTTTTCTCAGCGCTTCCATTGCCGGTTCCGCCACGTCTTCCACATCGGTGGAGATGTGCACGATATCCGGCTCGATCGCCTCCGCCATTCGGAGGATTTCGTCTACGTCGGTTGACATGGTGAGAGCTGAAGCTGTGACCCCCTGGGGCAAAGCCAGCCTGATCGCTCTGGCTTCTTGAAAGGTTAATTCGCCGGGCACAAGGTCATAACGGCCGGCTACAAAACCGATCTGATCGACCCCAAGCGAAGCGGCAGCGACCGCTTCTTGCGGGTTGGTAAAAGCATAAATTTGAATGATCATGTTGGGTAAACCGCAACCTTCTTTCCGGGAACCCGCTTCACGAGCCGTTCCAGCCGTGATTCGACTTCCATTTTAACAGTTTCTTTATCAATTGTGAGCAGTGTTTTGTTCTTCATCAGCACCCGGCCATTGCAAATGACCGAATCGACATCGCGGGCATTCAAGGAATAGAGCAGGTTTGCTCCAGGGTCCAGCCTGGGCAGTGCGGCTGCGGAATCCTGGCGAAGCAAAGCAATATCTGCAAAATTCCCCGGTTCGAGGTTGCCCAGGTGCTCCTCCTGGCAGACCCTCGCCCCTCCAAGGAACGCGATGGATAAGATCTCATTTATCGGGGCAGCGGTGGCGTCATTCTCGGTCAGCTTTTGCGTCAGCGCCATCAGGCGCATTTGCTCGTACAGGTCCAGCGTGCTGTTGCTGGCGGCGCCGTCCGTGGCCAGGCCGATGGGGATGCCGCGCGAAGTGTATCGCCTTACAGGCTCGATCCCCATGCCGCCTCTTAAGTAGGTCTTGGGGGCCTGCCCGACCCCGGCGGGATGATCGGCGATGATGTCCAGGTCGGCGTCATCCACGTAGATGCAGTGGGCCAAAAGGGTGGGACGATCCAGGATCCCGGCATCCAGCAAGACCTGGATTGGTGAGCGGCCGTATTTCTCACGGCTCTGGCTGACCTGATCTGGCGTTTCAGCAACATGCAGGTGGACCCCAACCTGCAGGTTTTGAGCTTCTTTTGCGCAGCGCTGGAGGAACTCAGGCCCGCACAGATAGGGTGAATGGGGGCCGAGCCAGGTCCGAATGCGGCCGTCCGCCTTTCCCTGCCAGCGATCGACAAACTCAAGCGTTTCTTCCAGCTTCTCAATCCCCTCATGCTCAAAGACAGCCCAGGCCAGGTTTCCCCGGATGCCAGACTGATCAACCGCTTTGGCAACCTCATCCATGTAGAAATAGTGGTCAGCCACGTTGGTGATGCCGGATTCGATCATCTCAGCGATTCCCAAAAGGGCGCCCCAGTAGACATCCTCCGGTGTCAGGTTGGATTCCATGGGGAAGATATAATCGTTGAACCATTCTTCCAGGGTGACATCCTCAGCGGAGCCGCGGAAAAGGACCATTGGGACATGGGCATGGGTATTGACCAGGCCAGGGACTGCCAGAAGCCCATCCACTTTGAGAACCTCGGCCCCCTCAGGGTCAGGCTTGCTTCCAGTCGGGTGAACCGAAGTGATCTTCTGTCCCTCGATGAGGATGTCCTGAGCAAATGAAAAGGACGGCTCCCCGGCTTTGAATGTCAGTACATCACAATTCTTGAGGGTTATCCCACCCATTGCTTCACCAGCCTTTCAAACTATTCTGGCCGTCTAAGCCGGAATTGGCGAAATTTCGCGCCTTCCTTTCTTCCTGCCTGCCCCTGCGGCCTGAGAAGAAAGGAATGCGCTTAACGATTGGTCATTGGTCGCATTGGTCGGTGTGTGTTTATGAAGCGCTTTCAGCTTTGCCAGCAGCTTCCTGGCGTTCCAGGAATTTCTGCTGCCGGGCGCGCTTCTTAGCCTGCTCCCGGACGGCATACAGCGCCAGGGCCAGGATCGTGACCACATACGGGATCATCTGGACCAGTTGGGAGGGAATATCCAGAGAGCCCAGCTGGTTCGAAAGCGCGTCCGCAAAGCCAAACAGGATGGCTGCCAGAAGGGTGCCCCAGGGCTTTCGCCCACCCAGGTAGACTGCGGCCAGGGCGATGAAACCCCTGCCGGCTGTCATTTCTCGTTGGAACAGCGGCAAATAGGCCATGGACATGGTCAGGCCGCCCAAGGAGGCCAGGAACCCTGAGATCAATAAAGCGGCCATGCGGGTGCGGTTTACATTGATACCCAGGCTTTCAGCAGCTTCCGGGCTCTCCCCCACGGCTCTGAGGTGGGTCCCAAACGGCGTCCGGTAGAGGAAGATGGACACCACCCAGGTTAAAATGAATGCCAGCCAGACAAAGACGTGCTGCCCGCTGATGATCCTGCCGATAAAGGGGATATCCTCGATAAAGGGCAGGATGACATTGGGGACCACGCCGCTGGCCAAGCCGGAAGAGTTGCCCTTGTCACCGGTCAGGACGAAGAGTAAGAAAATGGTGCCGCCGGTGGCGAGGATGTTGATGGCGGTGCCCGCCAGGATGATGTCGGTTTCAAGGTAGAGATGGAACCAACCCAGGATGAAAGAAATTGCCATTCCAGCGAGGACGCCCGCAATCACACCTAAAATGATGCTATCTAAATATGCAGAAACAACCACACCGGTGAATGCGGCCACAAGCATGATGCCCTCCAGGGCGATGTTGATCGCGCCGGAGAGTTCTGAAATCAAACCGCCGAGGGCGGGCAGGATCAGCGGAGTGCTGATCCGCAGCACGCTGGCGATAAAGGCTGCGCTTAAAATACTCCTCAAAACAACATCAAAGGACATTACGTTCTCCTTCCTCAGGCGCCAGGGACTCTGGTTCTTTTTCATTGCCTCTCATCGCGGCTGAAACACGCTGCCGGATGATGGGCAGGATGTGTTCCGCTGTCACTAATAGGATGATCAGGGCCTGGATGATCAGGACCATTTCCCGGGACACATCCGAAGCACGTTCCATGATTTCAGCGCCGGCTCGCAAATAACCGTAGGCCAGGGCTGCAAATGGGACTGCCTTTGGATTGTTCCTGGCCAGCAGGGCCACAACGATCCCCTCAAAACCAAGGGAGACGGTGATGTTCTGGATGAGCTTCACGTGGACCCCCATGCCAAGATGTGCGCCGGCCAGGCCTGCCAGCGCGCCGCTGAGCGCAAAGGCCAGGATGATGGTCCGTTTGGTGTTGATGCCCCCATATTGGGCAAATTTGATGCTGGCGCCCAGCATCCGCAATTCATACCCCAAGGGGGTGCGGAATATGAGATAAGCGACGATGATCACGGCCAGAATCACCAGGTACAGCATGATCGTTACATCGGCCCGATTGAAGAACAGTTGATAGATATCGGCCAAGAACGGCCAATTCGGGATGAAGATCGGCAGGGTGCCTTCGGTGGGGAAAAAATCGGAGGCGTTATAGCCTGCGCCCGGGGGTTTGATGAAATTGATCAGGATGAAATCATAAAACCTCAAAGCGATGGCGTTGAGCATCAGGGTTGAGACGATCTCGCTGGCATTCAGATGGGCTTTCAGCCAGCCCGGGATAACGCCGTACAAGAACCCCACCACCATGGATGCAATTAGGGCGATCGGGATGCGCAAGATTCCCGGCAGCGGTACAAACAGGGCAATCGCGCCTGAGACCAGGGCGCCCAATAACATCTGCCCTTCAGCGCCCAGGCTGAACAACTCAGCTTTAAAGACCAGGGCGACCGAGAGCCCTAACAATGTCAGGGTGATCGATTCTTTGATCCACTCTCCCGCCCGGTTCAGGCGGCTGACTGGCCCAAACAAAAACGCTCGATATGCGCCAATGGGGTCTTCGCTGACCAGAACGGTAATAATGAAACCTAACAAAAGGGAAATCGTAATCGCGAGCAGAACTCGCAGGAATTCCCTGGCGGAAGGCTTTTGAAAGAATTCGCGGATCATAACAACTCCTCAATCTCTTCTTTTGACTGCTGCTCGATCCCGAGCATGTACAATCCCAATTCTTCTTCTGTGACGGAATCGGGATCAGGGAAAACCCCGGTGATTTCGCCTTCATAGATCGAGATGATCCTGTCAGATAGCGACATCACCTCACTCAGATCCGCTGAAACGAGCAGGATCGCTGTCCCATCGGTCCGTTTTTGGACGAGCTGCTCCCGTACAAATTCCGTCGCGCCAACATCAATCCCGCGGGTCGGTTGGGCAGCAATCAGCAGGTCTGGGTCAGATGAAAATTCGCGCGCAACAATCACTTTTTGCATGTTCCCACCCGATAAGGAAATCACCGGCACATCGCCGCTGGGGGTGCGGATATCATAGCCTTGGATACACTCCTGGCCTAATTTCTCGACCTGATTGTAATCAATGGAAACGCCTTTTTTATACGGGGGGCGGAAATAGCGGTCCACGATCAGGTTCTCATTAATGGATGCGGTCAGGGCCAGGCCGTTGGTCAGTCGGTCTTCGGGAATGTGACCTACACCTGCCAGGCGGACCTGGCGCGGGGTTTGGTTTAAGACTGGCTTTCCATCCACCAGGGCATTCCCCGTTGTGGCGGCGCGTAAACCGGTGAGTATTTCCACCAGCTCTGTCTGTCCGTTACCCTCCACACCGGCAATGCCCAGAATTTCTCCGGAATAGATGTTGAAAGAGACATCCTTCAGCACCTGGCGTCCGGTATCATCCACGTAGGATACGTCTTGCACTTCCATAACCTTCTTGCCGCGTTCCGTTGGCGGTTTCTCAACGGTCAACAACACTTCTCGCCCAACCATCATCTTGGCCAGGCTTTCCCGGGTCGCTTCACTGGTGGGCACCCTGCCAACCACCCGGCCATCTCGCATGACGGTAACCCGATCAGAAACCTCTTTAACTTCACGCAGTTTATGGGTGATAAAAATAACCGTTTTTCCCTGGTCGACCAGTTTACGAATGGCTTGGAATAATTCCTGAGTTTCCTGAGGGGTCAGGACAGCGGTGGGTTCGTCCAGGATGAGGATATCGGCCCCGCGGTACAGGGCTTTGAGGATTTCAACCCGCTGGCGCATTCCCACCGGGATGGCATCAATGATGGCTTCAGGTTGGACCCGTAAACCATACTGCTCAGCGATCTCTTCGGTTTCCTGGATGGCTCGCTGCTTATCCAGGAGGGCGTTCTTGGTGGGCTCTGTGCCTAAGACCACATTCTCAGCCACAGTAAAAGAGGGAACCAGCATGAAGTTCTGGTGGACCATGCCGATGCCGGCGTCAATGGCTTCCCTGGAAGAACCAAAGTGACATTCTTTGCCCCTGATGAAGATCTTGCCTTCGGTAGGTTGTTCCATGCCAAAAATCACCTTCATCAAGGTGGATTTTCCAGCGCCGTTTTCACCAACCAGGGCGTGGATTTCTCCCTTCTCCACAGAGAAATCGACATCCTTATTGGCGACCACACCATTAGGATAAATTTTGTAAATACCTTCAACTTTCACAATTGGCGTCATACCAACCTCCAACACTCTGCCGGCAGGGAGAAATCTTCTCCCTGCCGGACAAAAGAATCAACGGTTTTACTCGAAGACGGTATCGACGGCGATCTCACCATTGATCAAGGCTTGTTCAACCTCTTCGATCTGCTGTTTGACGTCATCGGGGGTCAATTCATCAAAGTACTTGTTCTTTGCCAGACCCACACCGCCTTCAGCAACGCCTAATGCTTCAGCTTCGCCAAAGGGCAGTGCATCTTCAAAATACAACTCAAAGGCCCGATAGAGGCTGTTGTCGACGTTTTTCAACATCGAGGTGGGGATGTGTTCAGCCTGTTCAGGATTGGTCTCTTCGATGATCAATGCCTGGTCTGAGTCAACACCAATGGCGAAAAGATCCATTTCTTCAGCCGCCTGGAAGACGCCCACACCCGTGCCGCCAGCAACCTGGAAGACATAGTCTGCGCCCTGCTGGTACATTGCCAGCGCAAGCTCTTTGCCCTTGGCTGGGTCATTCCAGCCGCCAGCATACTGAACGATCACGTTCTCGACGCCATTTTCCTTGGCGCCCTGTTCGTAGCCCACGATGAAGTCGTTGATCACGGGGATATCCTGACCGCCGACAACGCCCACGGTTCCGGTCTCGCTCATCAGGCCGACGTACACACCGGCCATATAGGAGCCTTCGTTCTGTTTGTAGGTTACGGAGTAGACGTTTGAGCAGTCGCAAGCGCTGTAATCCACCGAGACATCATAGATGATGAACTTTTTGTCAGGATACTGTGGGGCAACCCTTTGCAGGAACTCGGACATCTGGAAGGTGCCCAGGACCATGACATCATAATCTTCATTGGCGGCTGCATCTTCTAAGCCTGATTCCCAGTTGGCGGGGTCGATGCCTAATTCGATGGTTTTAACATCCACCGGATAGTCTTCGGCCACCTGCTGCATGCCGCGGTCGGCTGAATCGAAGAAGGATTTATCTCCTAAGACGCCGTTAATCAGGTTGACGACCTTCACGACTTCTTCGCCTTCGGCGGTTGTTTCTTCCTCCGCCGGGGCTGCTTCCTGGCCGCAAGCTGTCAACGCCAGGCTTGCCAGCAAGAAAAGGCTCAATACAACAAATAGTTTTTTCTTCATTACTTACACTCCTCCGAAATACTTTGAGATTGGACAAAATAGTGACTGAATTTGACCAGCATGGTGAAATGCTTTTCGATAATCTGCTCCTTTCGTTTATTTGGTTGGTTAAGCGATGATATCTTTGCGATAATCATAATCTCTTTCGTGATATTCCTGCTGAGCGTTTTGATACGCTTAGAACACATTTTCAAGCAGCATTGACTGCAAGGCGTTGAGCAAACTCTCCAGGTCCTGTAAATCTGCGACCTCAACCGGCGCATGATGGTAGCGGATTGGGAGGGAGAAGCTGGCTGTTTCGATGCCAGAATTCATAAAAGGCACCAGGCTCAAGGCGGTGGAAATGTTCACCACCACTTCGCGTTGAACATTAAAACCTGCAGACAGCATGAAATGGATGATTTTTTGGGTCAGGTTCCAATCTGGCAAATAGCCGGTTTTTCCACGGATGGCATCCATCAACTTGACAGCTGGGCCCTTTCCCAGATCAAGATCGCATTGCGGCTCAGTGATCTCCGGCGTGTCAAAGGTCAGCGTTCCATCTATTCCGATGACAATATCTGGGGCCATACGGTTGACAACCGGGGCTGATTCGATCAGCATGCTTTCTTCCTGACCCACAAACCCCAGGCTGAGATCATAATCCAGGGCTTTATCCTCCAGCATTTGGGCCAATTTTATCAGCACGAAACAGCCTAAGCGGTCATCAAGGGCTTTGCCGCGGATGCGGCCTCCGGGAAGCTGGCAGAAATCCGATTTCCAGGTCAACCCATCTCCAACCTGGATGCCCCAGGACAGGACTTCGTCCCGGCTGGCGGCGCCGACGTCGACATACAGATCGTCCAGCTTGATTTTTTCCGGGCCGCCGTTTTCCATGTGGGCTGCCAGGCAGCCAACCAGAGCATCGAATCGATCCTGCTGGGTCCAAAGGTCAAATGCAGACCCTGGCAGCACCTGCAGGCCGATGCCCCCCAATCGTTCCACCTTCAAGAAGCCCTCCGGCGTGATTCGCCGGACGATCAACCCGACCTCATCCGTGTGGACGATGAAGAGGAGTTTTTTTCCCTGGCCCGGTTTTCTGGCGATCAGATTGCCAACAGCATCGATGGACACCTGCCAGTTCTCTTGAGGCAGGGCGGCTTTGATCCTCTCGACAACCCGAATTTCCCGTCCGGGAAGACCGGGCGTTTGAGTCAGGTGTTGAATTAATGTGATATCCGAAGGCTGGACTTTATAAGTCACCACGGACCCCCTTCATCTTAAGAATTTTTTGTCGGATGATTTCTTTGTCACCAATGTCCTGCCTGTGACGCAGCTGCGGGAGGCTGACCTGTTCGAGGAAGGTTTCGATCTGTTCCGATACAGCGCCAGGTGAGCTGCCCAACCCCACCAGCCCCAAGGTGCGAGAACCCAGGGCAGACCATGTTTTTGGGCCCTGTCTTTCAATGGCGCCGTAGATGACAGATAAGCCGTGTTCCCTGGCCTGGTCTGGGTTGAAGGCAAACACAATCGGTTCTTTGATGGGATCGGGATAGGACCGGGGAACCAGGTATTTTGAGACGGAAGCCTGGTTTTTGAAGGCAGCTTCTCCCGCGGTCAATTCACCCAGGGCGATGGCATGGAAGACTTCATGGGCGGCTGTGTCCAGGAGAGCCATCAGGTTAAGGGCCTCAGGATCTCCCAGGCGCACGTTGTATTCGATCACCCGGATGCCGTCGTGGGTGGCCATGAACTGGCCGTAAAGGAAGCCCCGGTAGGGAGCGCCGGTTTCTGCTTCGAGGGCCTGAACGGTTTCTTTCAGCAGCCGGTCGGCCTGCTCGTAGTCGCCTGGCGCCAGGAAAGGCAGGCCGCCGTCAGCCATGCTGTATGCGCCCATCCCGCCGGTCATCAGTCCTTGGTCGCCGTCATGGGCGTATTTGAAGTCCTGCATGCAGGGCACCGGGATGAGGACTCCATCTGAAACAAAGCACATGCGGGAAAATTCCTCCCCGATGACCTGCTCTTCCAAAAGCACCGCGCCATCGGAATCCAACAATGATTGGATATAGTCCAGGGTATCTTCCTGGCTCTCAAGCTGGGCGCCTGCTACCCGAACACCTTTACCGCCCGTCAGCCCCAGGGGTTTCACCACAACAGCGTCTAGGACGTCAAGGAACTGTTTTGCTTCGGAGAGCGCCGTCACACGCTGCCATTTGGGAGAGCCCCAGCCGACCCTTTCGGAAAGCAATTTTCGCATGAAGGATTTGTCGCCTTCTAAACGAGCCTGGGATTGGGTTGGCCCCACGATCGGCGCCCCGGCATCCCGGATCAGATCTACGATGCCAGCAATCAGGGGCTTTTCTGGCCCGACCACGACCAGATCTACGTCCTGATTTTTAAAAAATGCAGCGATGCTTTGCAGGTCTTCCAGGTCCGTCAGGTGGATATTTTCTGAAAGCTCTTGGATACCCGGGTTGCTGCTGGAGGCAGCAGTGAAGAGCCTTACATCCTTATGCTGGCAGAGGCCCCTGGCGATGGCGTGTTCCCGGCCTCCATTTCCAATTAATCCAATTTTCATCTTTTCTCGTTTGACCTTTCCGTCATGTCCTGTTTGTGTCAGCGGCGGATCGAACGCATGGAAAAATCATATAAGTCACTGCGGTAATAAATCGTTTTAAATTCGATGGGGATGTCTCGTTCCAGATAGGCGACACCATCCAGGTAAAGCAAAGGTGTTCCCACTTCAATCTCTAGGGCATTGGCTTCAGCTTTTCTGGCGTTGCAGGGTTTCAGGTTCTGCGCCTGCCAGGAGATATGCAGTTGATAGTGATTTTCAAGGATGTTGAAAAGTGAGTTCTGTGAAAAATCAAATTGTTCCAGACCGGGGCAAAGTGTTTCCGGTAAAAAGGAGTTTTGCAGGGCCATGGGGTATGCATCCCCATAACGGATCCGGATGAGGTTGTAGGCTTTCTCTTCAGGGTTGAGATTCAGCTTGCGGGCAATTTCAGCGGGCGGTTTGACAGATTCGAAGCGGAGTATCTTTGAGCTGGGCTTCAGACCTTTGAACCGCATTTCCTCAGAAAAGCTGGTCAGCCGGTGAAGGCCGAAATTGACCAGGCTTTTTGGGACGTAGGTGCCTTTTCCCTGGATGCGGATGGCCAGGCCGTCGCGCACGAGGTCTTCAATGGCCCTTTGGGCTGTGTTCCTGCTGACTGGGAAGCGGTCAAGAAGGTCGTTCTCGGAGGGTAATAAATCGCCAGGGCAATAGGCCCCGGCTTTTATCTGATTGCGAAGAATTTCGGAGATCTGCAGATATAAAGGCTTATAACTGGTCGGGTCAATTGTTTTTTCCAATTTCAATCCTTTGGATTTGATTGGTGGTGAGAACAAGTTGTTGGGTTAACCCTATAAGTTTGTATGGGGTGGATTATATCCTGAACCCTGTTTTTTTGTCAAATCAGATCGGAAGGTTGGGTAAGCTCGGGGTTCAGGCGGTTCTTCCGAGGACATTTCCATAAGCTGCCCAAAAAGCGGGTTGGCGGCAAAGGGGGAGGATAATGAAGGGCGACGACATCGAGAGGTTCGATCTGATGTCGCTCAGCGAAGTGTTGGGATCCATGGCATCGCGGCAGGAGCCTTCGTCCTGCGGGGCTGATCCTGCTGATAAGCCTGGACAGACAGAAAATCAACCCAAATTCATACTATAATGGTGAAACGATCACAAACCTACACGATTTACACAGGAGGATGGCAATGGAGACCCGATGGTTGGGATTTGGAAAAGAAGAATTACGTGTTGAAAAAGAACAATTAGCGGATGAAGGTGCAGCCTTGCCGCCAGATCTGGCGGAAGAGCTGGCCGATCTGCTCCGGGAAGAAACGCAAGCAGCGGGAGATTTTTATGCACGCGCCATGGCGCTAATGGCGCAAACGCCTTATCTTCCCAGGAAAAGCGATTATCCCTTTGTGGAGCCCTCGGATCTGGCGGGCATCCAGGCGGCCAGGCCTGAGGGTGGGCCGCTGCCAGCTGCACCGAAAATCGATCGATCCCTTTACAATCAGATTTATGGGGCCTGGTTGGGGCGCTGCAGCGGGTGTTTATTGGGCAAGCCCATCGAAGGCCTGGTGGGTGAAGATATCTGGGATTATCTCAGGCAGATTGACCAGTATCCGCTCACCCGTTACCTGGACTCCAGCCTGCCCAAACGATTACAGGAGAAATACACCTTTGATACTCTGCGGGGCTTTATCGATCAGATCGACCATATGGTTGAAGATGATGACATGAATTATACAGTCACGGCGCTGGCCGTGATGGCTCAATTTGGTTGGGATTTCAGGCCTGAGGATGTGGCCGCCTTCTGGCTGGAAAATATTCCCGCCTATCACACCTTCACGGCGGAACGGGTGGCTTACCGCAACATCCTGCTGGTTAAACGCCCCCCTGAGTCGGGGGTTTACTGCAACCCCTACCGGGAGTGGATCGGCGCGCAGATCCGCGGTGATTTCTGGGGCTATGTCTGCCCCGGCGACCCCGAACGGGCGGCTGCACTGGCCTGGCGGGATGCCTGCGTCAGCCATTTTAAGAACGGCATCTACGGTGAGATGTGGAGCGCGGCGATGAACAGCGCGGCCGCCGTTTTGGCGGACCCCCGGGAAGTTCTGGAAGCGGGATTGGCCCAGGTGCCTGAGAAAAGCCGGCTGACATATGTTGTGCGGGAGGCGATGGATTGGTTTGATGCTGGCAAGAGCGAAAGAGAAGTGATCGACCTGATCCATGAACAGTGGGATGACGCCAACCCGCATCATTGGTGCCACACTCTCAGCAACGCTCAAATCGTGACGCTGGGTCTCCTGTGGGGGGAGGGGGACTTTGAACGTTCCATCAGCTGGGCGGTCACAGCGGGCTTCGATACGGACTGCAACGGCGCCACGGTCGGTTCGATCATCGGAATGCAGCAAGGCGCTGAAGACCTGCCGGAAAAATGGATCGCCCCTCTGAACGACCGGTTGGACACCGGCATCAGCGGTTATCACCATGTGCGGATCTCAGAGATGGCGGAGCAAACCCTGGCCTTTGCGAGCAAGGGCCGGTCAAAATAATGGCAAATTCACCTCGAAACGAAGGAGAAAAAATGACGATCAAACATAAACGGCTTGGGAAGCACGGCGTGCTGGTCAGTAACCTGTGCCTGGGGACGATGAATTTTGGCTGGCACACCTCAGAGGAGGACAGCTATGCGATCATGGATCGCGCCCTGGAATTGGGCATCAACTTCTTTGATACCGCCGATGTCTACGGCTGGGAGGTGGAGCACGGCCACACCGAAGAGATCATTGGGCGCTGGTTCGCCCAGGGCGGCGGGCGCCGGGAAGCGGTGGTGCTGGCGACCAAGGTCTTCAACCCCGTAGACCGCAAGGCCAACCTGCCGGAGGTCAACAGCGACGGCCGGAGCCTGAGCGCCTACAAGATCCGCAAGCACTGCGAAGGCAGCCTGACCCGCCTGCAAACGGATTGGATCGACCTGTATCAAATGCACCATGTGGACCCTAACTGCCCCTGGGACGAAACCTGGCAGGCTTTTGACGCGCTGGTCAAACAGGGCAAAGTGGTCTATATCGGCTCCAGCAACTTCGCCGGATGGGATATCGCCACGGCCTGCCAGGAAGCCGCCAGGCGCAACCTGATGGGGTTGGTCAGCGAGCAGAGCATTTACCATCTTGATAACCGCATGGTTGAATTAGAGGTCATCCCGGCCTGCCGCCATTACGGTTTGGGGCTGATCCCATGGAGCCCCCTGGGGGGCGGCCTGCTCGGCGGCGCTTTAGAAAAGCATCAAGCCGGGCGGCGGAAGGGCGACGAATTTGAGAAGAAAGTGGCAGAGAAGCGCGACCAATTGGAAGCCTATGAGGGCTTGTGCAAAGCACTCGGACATCCGCCGGCTGAGGTGGCCCTGGCCTGGCTGCTGCACAACCCGGTGGTGACGGCGCCGATCATCGGCCCGCGCACGATCGAGCAGCTGGAGAGCGCCGTTCGGGCAGCCAGCATCGAATTAGATCAGGAAACGCTCGATCAGCTGGATGAGATCTTCCCCGGTCCGGGCGGCGAAGCACCCAAGGCTTACGCCTGGTAGCTTTTATATGGAAGAAGCTGTGGGGCAGCTGAATTGCTGAGGTACTGAATAATAAGCTGCCCCTAAACCAATCCGATTTTCACGCAGGCTTTTGGCAGCGTGTGAGCAACAATTTGACGAAGTGGTGGGGGCAGGGATGGTATTCGAATTCGCAGTTTAAATGAAAAAAGCGGGCGACGAGAGGATCCACCCTCCTCGGGTGTTCGAATTCGCATGTTAAATGAAAAAAAGCGGGCGACGAGAGGATCCACCCTCCTCGGGTGTTCGAATTCGCAGTTTAAATGAAAAAAGTGGGCGACGAGAGGATCTACCCTCCTCGGGTGTTCGAATTCGCATACTTAAATGAAAAAAGCGGGCGACGAGAGGTGCCACCCTCCTCGGGTGTTCGAATTCGCAGTTTAAATGAAAAAAGCGGGCGACGAGATTCGAACTCGCGAATGGTAGCTTGGGAAGCTACTGCCT
>CAZLEK010000040.1:0-21158 GCA_964558525.1 uncultured Candidatus Brevefilum sp. | reverse complement strand
ACTTGCGGGATGCGGGCAGAACCGCTGAAGAGATCGTCAGTGAAATTACGGCCTTGCGATCAAAGGTCAAGACAGCCTTTGTGATCGACACCATGGATTATCTCCATAAAGGGGGGCGCTGTACTGGTTTGCAGGCCTTTGTGGGCAGCATGCTGCAAATCCGTCCGGTCATTCATGTTCACCCTGGGCGTCTTGGACAAGGTGCGCGGCAGCCGTAAGAAAGCTCTGGATCGCCTGGTACAGGGTTTCGCTGGCAACTTACCAGAGGTTGATCTGACCCGGGTGTTTGTAACCCACACGGGCTGCGAAGAGGATGCCGCCTACCTGGGGGATGAACTTCAAAACCTGGCAGAGATCAAGGCGCTTTACGTTACGTACGCCGGAGCGACCATCGCCAGCCACTGCGGGCCGGATACAATCGGTGTTTTATATCTAAGCAAATAGAATCGAAGACGGTTGTCTGTATGGGGTGAGATGCCCTTCTTTGTTTATTATGTGCGGGCCTTTTCACCCACCCGATTAGATGCGATGATCACAGAAATCAGGACGATCAGCCCTAGAAGAGCCCCGGCAAAGAGCGTCACCATGATCTCATAAGCCCCGACATATTCAAAGATCTGACCCAACAGCATTGGCAGCAGCGTGCCGCCCAGGCTGCTGCCCAGGAAGAACATACCCGTCACAGCTCCGGTGATCTTCATACGTGATTCGCCCAAAGCTAACAAGGTTGGAAAAACTGAAGAGAGTGAAAACCCCAAACCCGCCGAGACGATCCAGATGAAGGTTGTGTTCAACGGAAAAAGGAGGATCAATCCCAGAAATATGATCGCCAGTCCAAAGTTCCCGATCAGCAGCGTTGATGGTTTCAGCCGTCTGGCCAGTGGGATGGATACCAGGCGTCCAATCGTCAACGCTCCCCAGAAGATCGAGTTCATATATGAAGCGCCGGCCTCATCGGCGATTTTCCCTTCGGTCGCGTAGGTAAAAATCCATCCACCAAAGCCGGTCTCAACGCCCACATAAATGAAAAACAACACCATCATCAAGACCACCAGCCGGTAATCGACTGATTTCTTGCCGTCAAGGTCATCGGATTTTTCCGGATTGGTCGGTGATCGCAGAGACCACAAACCCACCAGGCTGGGCAGGAATAGCAGCGCCAGCACCCAAAAAGGCCAGGTGATTGAACCACCCGTTATTTTCATCACATTGTGCATTACAATCGGCGCCAAAAAAGCCCCCACTCCGAAGCAAAAGTGCAGGGCGTTCATATAAGGCCCCACCCGCGATTGGTAAACCCAGAGGAGATTTACATTCCCACCCACATCCAATGCCCCTTGCCCCAGACCAAAAAAGAACATGACGATCAATAATAAAATGAATATTGGGACAAGTGGGATCAAAAGGCTCATGGCGATCATCAAAACCAAGGCAAGCAGCATCAGATGGTGTCCTTTGAACCGATCATACAGCCTCCCGCCGCCGGCTGACCCAGTCAGGTATCCCAGGCTGCTGGCGGTAAACAAAAAGCTGATTTGCCCAAATGAAACATTGATGTGGTCGGCCATAAAAGGTAGAACTGGCCCCAAAGATGCCATGGCGAGACCCAGTGAGATAAAACAAATCCCATAAGTAAGAAAATAAAAGAAAGATCGATGGTTCGTTGGTGTGCTGCGGCGTTCGCTGGCTTGCATGATGACTCCCGATGATTGGATTAAAGACCACTCAATAGTATCACCAGGTTAACCAAAGGTAAAGCGTCAAACCAGTCAGGTCAGATCAATCGCAAGATCCTCAAGAAAAGTTATGATTGAGATGCTTTTTATCCGGAGGGTGATCGATGGTATCTCATCCCAACTTCCGCTCTCGCCGACGTCCTCGTCGGCGAAAAAACACCATCCTTAAATACAACTTTCTCTATTGAATAAGTATCTACGCCTTCCTAACGCATTTTCCCGCAACGAGGACCTTGCGGAGAGCCAATTTATTCAATACCTCTCACATTGCGATCGCCCTGCCAATGAGGTAAGGCAATCGAAAAATCATGGTTTAAGAAAAAATTGCTGATTTCTGATTAAGCTTTACAACTCGATTCTTGGGGCAATGATTCCCAAAAAATTGTGGTTTGTTATGCTAGATCTGGCGTAAAGATTGAAGGTCTACAGTAAATTGAGAGGCGGAATGCTGGTTTTTTGCTCATTTTCCAATCCAGGATGGCGTAGCGGCGTTGCGTGTAACGCCGTTATTGGAAGATTTAAAGAGTAAATTTTTCAATGAATTGGGGACCTTTAATTTGCGTAAAGATCTCCGTCAATGGATAATCGTCTGCAACAGTGATTTTCACAGGAGGTTGTTTGCCCTTAGCGATGGCCCAACCAGTGAGGGCATTGAAACCCGGACATCGTTCGAATACAATAAACAAAGAAAACAAAAAAAGGAAACCCCATGCAAAAGCGCAGGCTCAGAACAGTTTTAGGTGATATTCCCCCAGAAGACCTTGGGTTGATCCTCCCCCACGAACACCTCTTTACCGATCTTAGGGGTCCTGAGGTTGAAGACTACGCGCAAGCTGATCCAAAACAGGTGCTTTCTGTAATGCAGCCGTTCCTCAAACAAGCGCACGATGCCGGCGTCAGCGCGCTGGTAGAATGTTCCACCATTGGCGTTGGACGAAACATTGAGATCTTAAGGACACTGGCTGAAGCTTCCCGCGTACACATCCTTGCGCCAACAGGTCTCTACCGGGAGGAGTATGTCCCTGCCATCTATCATAACCAATCCATTGCTGAGATCGCGGAACTTTTCATCCTTGAGTTGACACAGGGGATTGGCATGAGCCGCAGCAAAGCTGGCTTCATCAAAATTGCCATGAGCAACGATGGCCCACGCCCGATTGAGGTTCGCAATCTCAAAGCTGCCGCCCTGGCCAGCCAGTCGACGGGCGCAGCCATCGCCAGCCACACCATCGGCGGAAGGGCTGCCAGTAAAGAGATTGAAATCCTTGCAGAGGAAGGGTTAGCTCTGGATCGGTTCATCTGGGTTCACGCTGGGAGTGAATCCGATCAGGGTTTTCATCTCTGGGCGGCTGAACAAGGGGCCTTTGTAGAATTTGATTCGATTGGCAACCCCGAGACAGACGAGAAAACCGCCCAAGATGTGGTCAATCTCCTTGAAAACGGATACGGTGATCGCATTCTCTTATCCCATGATGCGGGGTGGTTCCAGCCAGGCAGACCGGGTGGTAAGCCAGAACATGGTTTTCGGGGCTTTACATCATTATCAGAAAATTTTATTCCACGATTGCAGCATCAAGGGGTGGATTCCGAATCAATTCGCACAATGTCCAAAGAAAATCCTGTGCGTGCTTTTGGAATCCCTATGTGAAGTGCTTTCACAATCCGGCTGCCACAATCATGGCATTATCAATCTGCATAATTGGGTGAACCATTCGCAGATTCACGAAGAGTGCAATCCGATTATTTGCTCCGCCCCTCAATGATTAATTCCTGTGACCACCAGGTTCCCTGAACTTTCCGGGTTGTAATCGTCTCCCTCTAAATTGCCGAAGAATCCAAGGTCAGAAAACCCCGCTTCTCGAAGAAAATCCACCAGCAGATCTTTCTTCATCGGCCAGAGCCGGGTGCTGATCACTTGCTGATCAAATGCCCCCTTCCCTTCATTGTGCAAAATCTGGATGTTGAAGGTCAGACGTCCATCCGCATCAAAGTCATAGAACCTGGCAAAAATCCAGGTTTCCTCGCCTTCTTGATAGGTTTGGGGCGGCATCCAGCGTACTCTAGCAGCCAGCACGAGGTCAAAATTACGGTTCTGCAGAATGATCTTGCCGCCAGGTCTTAACACAGCCTTGAAATCCGCCAGGGCATCCGCAAGGCTGACAGGATCCAATAAGTGTGGCAGCGAGTTGCCCAAACAGATCAGGCCGTCAAAGCGGTCTTGTCCAAAGGTTGTGGCCAGTTCGCCAAAGCCAGCCTGTTGAAAGTTCATCTTTAATCCAGCTTTTTTCGCGTTTCTACGGGCAGCTGCAACCATCTCCTGGCTGAAATCCGCACCGGTGCATTGAAAATCTGCTTTGGCAAGCGCGATGGCATGTTGACCGGTGCCGCAGGCTGTATCTAGGATCGAGAGAGCTTTTCCCTGGTCTGCAGATATCTGGTTCAATTCTGATCGCAGAAAAGGAGTCTCTGCAGCCAGACGTTCTTCCCAGTTAACAAATCGATCATAATGCTGGCTAAAGGCGTCATACATGCTTGGGTTATTCATTTAACGGCCCCAGATAGGTTTTGAGCTTACCAAGGTCACGGTACTTGATTGCGATCAGAGAGGCAAGTGCGGTGGTGATCGGTACAGCCGCGAACAGGCCCAGAGAACCGACCATCGTGCGCACGATCTCCTCTGCTATGAATTCCAGGTTAATCGCCAGGCCGTAATCCACGTTCCTGAATGAGAACAAAAGCAGCATCGGCAGAGAAGCCCCAGCATAGGCCAGCACCAGGGTATTCACTGTGGCCGCAATATGGTCCTGGCCAATGTTCATCGCAGACCGAAATAAGGCTTTAAATGATTGTTGGGGATTGTTTCTAAACAGCTCAAAAACCGCTGAAGCCTGAGAAATCACCAAATCATCCAAAACACCCAATGTACCAATCAAGATCCCGGCCAGCAGCAAGCTGCGGACATTGAGCTGGTTCTGGGTCATTTGGGTCACAAAGAACATATTCTCGTCCCCATACCCGGTGAGACGGGCATTGGTGACGAAAAGAGTGGCCAAGATACCGGTGATCACCAGCGCAATAAAGGAACCCAGGACCGCGGCATGGGTTTTTACCGTCCACCCGTAGACAATATACAGACTCAAACCCACAAATAACAGCGAACCGAGGATGCTGATCGCAAGTGGGTCGCGTCCGCTCTGGATCCCGGGCAGAATGATCAACACGATCACCGCCAGGCTGAGCATGATTCCCACCAACGAGCGAAGGCCTTTCCATCCGCTGATCAAAACACTGGCGCCAATGAATATCGCGAATAGTAGGAATAAGGAGTTCCGCCGATAAAAATCAGTGAAATGAGCTGATATGGTCCCATCAGGAAGGGATGAAATGGTCACCAGCAGGCGATCGCCTACATTGATCCGGATCGGATCGTTCCGGATTTGACGGGTGCCATATTCTATCTCAAATTGCGAGCCAGCATGTTCGCCTTCCAGTATGGTAACAAGCAAGATTTGATAAGGCTGGCTGACCTCGCCAAGGGTGATTTCACCCTCTTCAACCACCGCATCCACCACCGCTAGCGCAGTCCCGGTGCTGTAGCCTACCACGGTTTCCTCCACGGGAGACTGTTGGATCAACTCAACCAAGCGCGGCGCCAGCAGGATCAGGACGATGAGGATCGCGATAACGCGCAAAATGATCAAAAATGTTTTTCGTGTCATTGTTATCAGCTCACTTTTCTCAAACGAATTCGTTCAATTATTGGGATTCTAGCATTAATCCAACTGTATTGTTTTGGACTGTCTGATCTTCCGTCAAATTCGACACTTGATGATATGATTAAGTCTGCCAAACAAAGGAGGAAACGATGTCAATACCTGCTGATCAGGTTGTTATGTCGTTTATTGATAAGATCAACCAAAAGGATCTCACTGATCTGGCTGCAATGCTTTCACCAGATCATATTCTCAAAGATCTGGAGGAGCAAGCAATTACCGGACCAAGCGCCAGCGAGAGGGGTTGGCAGTCATACCTATCAACGCACCCAGAATATAAAATCTTTGTCCGGCAAGCCTTTAAATCCGGAGAAAAGGTGATCCTGATCGGCCATACCACCGGGTCGCATTCAAATCTCTCCGAATTGGTTGAGTTCCACACAGAAGGGGTCATATGGATTGCCCATGTGCGTCAGGCAAAGCTGGCAGCCTGGCAGATCCTTGAAGACACCCAGGAAAATTATCTTCGCCTGGAGCTAGACAAGTACGAACCAGTGTTCCATCCACGCCTTTATGCAAGGACAATCGCAAAACATCTCGACCTCTTACCACCTGGCACACGAACCGAAGATGTACGCAATGTCCGGAAGTTTTATTCCCGGCTGTATAACAAAGTCACACCGCAAAATATGCTCTTATTATCAGAAAGCCTGCTTTTTGAGCAAGGATATCGTTTTGTTCCATATGAATTGATTTATTATCACCCTGGCGCAATAGAGTCGCTGACAGCAGAAAGAGCCCTTGCCCTGGGAGATGGGATCAACGACTGGTCGTCTGCGGATATTTATGCGCGTTTCATCTTGGGGCCTGCCTGGAAAACAGGTATTCTATCTGACAAGCATATCGATCAATGGATCTTCTCAGAAAACTTATGGCAGCGGCGTGCAGCTGTGGTCAGCACAATCTTCCTGGGTGGAGATCTGAATAGAATGTTTTACTATACGAAATTGCTTCTTGATGATCATGAAGATCTGATCATTAAGGCCCTTTCGTGGGTTTTAAGAAGTGCGCTTCAATATGACCGGGAAGCGGTTATTCAATTCCTCGAGGAGCACGAAGCGCGCCTTGCTGCACGTGTCAAACGTGAGGTCAGAAACAAACTGGCGACAGGATTGAAAACTCCCAAATATTAACCCCTCGATTTTGTGTGTTGATCGCACACTTATTCAGAACTGTACCGCCCCCACAGAAGGTCAAGGACCTGCTCTAAGCGCTTCCCCAAAGCTGGCCCCTGCCTGGTGGTCACATCGTCTTCATTATCAAACACGGCGTAAGGCACCTCATAACCGCGTATATGGATCTTTTCGGGTTGACCGTGGGTGACAGCCTCCCAATCCGTTTCCCGGTACATCTTCTCCAATTTTTCATCCGGCAAACCATGCTCCAGGATGCTGTCGGGTCGGTCCGGATTAAACCGCTGCTGATTTTTTCTAAGCGACTCCTCCCAGGAGACGTCAATATAGAGAATCGCCAGGTGTTCCAAAATCGCATCTGTCAGATGGTTAAATGCGCTTTGATAGCCGCCGTGTTCACTGCCGCGTGAAAACTCCAGGATGACTGTGTCGCCTGAAAAATCCCGCATTAGCTTTTGGTATTCCAACCCAATCCTTTCGATCAATAGATCCCACAGGTAGCGATATTTAAAATAACCCTCTGGCGTGGTATGCAGGCGGGGATGTCCCATTCTTTCTAGCAAGGCGTCTTCCTCAAACCAGGTCCAGAGCATCGGGAAATCATCGATTTCATCAAATGCGCCGATATGGAACCGTGCTATCCGTTCATCAAGCGTTGTCTTCTTGAGATAATGGATTATTTCGCTCTTTCCAGCTGCTGGACGGGCAATTAACAGGAGGGTCCTAAATGTGTTCAACTGAGCTCCTCTCATATCGTATAATTGTTTACAATAATTAAGGTTAATTCTAACCAATTTTGCCAGGAAGTGTTTTCTAGATGAATATCTCCTACCAAAGCCACATCAAAAACGCGCAAAAAATTCTCAAGGAATTCTTGTTCCTGGCAATTTACACCCCACCAGGAGAAAAACAGCCAGAAAAAAGTATTCTTGATGATCCCTTGTTAGCCCGCTATTATCAAAAATGGGGACAAAAGGATGATCATGCGCTGTTCGCGATTACCCAGGGTCGTACGGTTGGCGTTTGCTGGTCACGCTGCTTTCCTATGGACGCCCCAGGTTACGGATCGGTTGCGCCGCACATCCCGGAATTATCCATCGCTGTTTTGCCAGAATATCGCGGGAAAGGGATTGGCACAAGTTTATTGGATCAATTTCTGGGCAGTCTCCAATCCCACACTACAGCTGTTTCACTGAGCGTTGACGCTTCCAATCCCGCCAGGGTGCTATACCTGCGATTTGGGTTTATGGTCTGTCACCACAAAGGGTCATCCCTGATAATGATCAAAGAATTCTTCTGAGGTAAATGCTCAGCCTGATAACTAACTTGGAAAAGAGAAAAAATATCCTCGTGTAATAATACGGACGCGCTCAAATGCCATTCACTCAGCCTTAGCTGTAGGAAAGAGGAACTCACGCAGGAAACAAATGAGCCGGAATAGTGAAGATGACGATGATTTTTTGTAGAAACTCATATTCTTGGCGCCCTCATCGTACCCTCGGGGTGTCGTGTGTCCTCATCGTGCCCAAAGGATATTGTGTTATGTTTTTGCCCAGTGTTTGAGTAGACACCTTCTGAGAAGGTTTGTTTTCTCCTGAGACAGCCAAAATAACTAATTTTGATTTTGTTTTGGAGTTTAAAAGAGAATCAAAGCCCTGAGCAAGTGTTACCTGCTCAGTCTTTCATCGGGATGGCGGCCTGGATTGCGCTGTGGATTTGAGCGAAGGTCGACGTTGGAATCAAACGCAGAAATTGCAGAGCAGGGGTGTTGAGTGTGACCTGTAAACCTTTACAGCGATGGATCGCAGCATCCTTGGCGGCGATAAAAATTATCGGTCATTGGAAAGCTGTCTGGAACAGAAGGTATTACGTTGATAGATTATAATCATGAGTTAGAAACCATCGGAAATGAAATCATTGGAGGAAACATGGAATGTAATCAAGAACGCAACCTGAACCATTGTAACTGCTCGTATTCTCCTTGTTCCCGCAAGGGTATCTGCTGCGAATGTATCAGTTATCATCTGCGCATGCGTCAGCTGCCGGCCTGTGCTTTTCCAGATGACGCCGAAGCCACCTTTGATCGATCCTTTGAGCATTTCGCCAGGCTGGTCGAATCCGGCCGCGCATAATCTCCAGTTTCTCAATCGCAGAACTGGGCAATCCGTGTGCAAAGATTGCCCAGTTGTTGGTTAAAACGCTGAGAACCAAACCATTCCTCAATCGTTGATCTGTTGGACTCCCACACGATCCAATCCCTGATTGAAGTGTTCAGATAGATCAAAAATATTCACCTGCTGAAACAGACCCTTAAGCGCAACAAACGAACTCAATGTTTCCCTCAACAATGCAGCCAGATCTGTGTGCCCGCCATTACCCAGACCATCAGCCGGAAAAGAGATCACATCCACATCGGCCCGCTCGGCCGCCCTGGCCGCCTCACGCAATTCGTTTGTGGTCAGGAGATCCGGTTTAAGGATCACCTCAAAGGTTGCCCCATTCATATGTGCAATACCAGACATGGCTTGCAGATCAGCCAAGAGATCTTGCGTGCCAGCTTCTTTGGCAAAACCCAGATTGATCGGGGCAGCTAATCGCAACGCGCCCTCGGTTAGTGCTCGTTTGGCTTCAGCTACCTTGATCTGTGTGTGCGTAGATCCATCTGAGCAACTGATCATCGTACCAACTGGGATGTCCGCTGATCGAAGCAGCGCGACCACCGCCTGGACATAACAGGGTTTAACCCACACACCCGCTGGCTTGCGCCGCGCCGCCGCCTGACAGCCTTTGAGCGTCTCGATTTTTGTCAATATAGGATCCATGATAATGTATTCGATTTTTCCCATGGTTCCGAGATTGCTCGCAGTATTCTGAGTTTGCATAATAGCGCCTCTGTTATAATCAAACGGGTTTCTGTTAGTCTGATTGTATCAAATTTTTAGCAACACCTGGCTTCCCTGATGCCAGGTGTAAAGGAATCAACGATGAAAAAACTTGAGATGAGGGATTATGAGCTTGCAAGCGATCTGCTGTCCCACTTTAAATATCAAACCGTTCTTAAAACCATTCTTTCCGGTCAAACACCCGGCAAAGTGTATTGCGATCAGCTTCATAAGCCTCAGGTTGTCTTTGTGCAATTTAAGCAACGCGCATTTATTGCGGGTGACCCTGCTGCGTTGGATCCCAGTGCCCTTAAGACGTTTTTTGAGACCAGGGTTATTGAGAACTGCCGCCAATGGAATGTGCCCTTATTCCGCTTGACCGCAGAGCCACCAACCTGGATCGATCCTTTAGGCCGTATTCTAGAACCACGACAGCCGATCTCAGCGTTGTATCATTGCTATCAGTATGCCGTCCCAAAACGACTGCCTGAAATTAAATCCCCCGAAAATTATTCACTTCGGGAGGTGACGCCAAATTTAATCGCCGAGAATTTTGAGGGCAAAGACGACCTGCTCGAAGAGATGTGCTCTGAACGCGATTCGGTTAAATCTTTCCTTGAGCACAGTTTCGGCATTGCAGCATTTCGAGGTCCCACCCTGGCTGGGTGGTGCCTATCTGAATACAACCACACAAATCAGTGCGAGGTGGGGATTGCCACCATGACCCCTTTCCAAAAGCAAGGCCTGGCAAAATCGATGACCCGTGCTTTTATCCATCTGGCTGCCTCGGAAGGGATCAAAACGATCTTATGGCATTGTTACCAATCCAACGAGCCCTCCTGGCGGACCGCCATAAGCGTTGGCTTCAGGTTGGCGAAAGAAGAAATGGTTTTGATGCAGTATCACGAACGAGCGCTTAATGCGGCTGTGCACGGGAATTTGTATTTCGAGCAAAAACAATATCAAAAAGCAGTGGAATGGTATCAATCTGCGCTGTTGGAACCAGCGCCGCAATCCTGGATGGCGTGGAACGGCGCTTGCGCTGCGGCGCGTTGCGGTCAGGTCGACCTGGCCTTCAAATTTCTGGATCAGGCCGTGGACCTTGGCTTTGCAGATCTGGACCATTTGGTTCAGAGCAGACATTTTTTCAATCTGAAGGATGATCCGCGCTGGCGCGAGATCATTACCCGACTACGCACCACGCACCAGGCCGGATCGAATACTGGCCGCTCCTGCTGATTACCCTCAGAAGACCCAACCAAAAAGGACTCGCCAGGATCGCGAGTCCTTTTTGTCCAAGCATTGAAATAAGTCAGGCCAGAATGGGAAGATAAAGGTCCAAGACCATATTTTCTACTGACATGGTCTCCTGGGTGGGGTTGACCCATTTCTCCAACCATTGGTGGCTGCCAGCCTGGTAAGGAGAGTCTTCACGCCAGGCAAACAGCGCTTTCCAGCTTTGGAAAATCGCCGGGATCCCTGTACAGCGGCTGACCGCGTAAGTTCCGCCAGGAAATTGCTTTATTTCAACATCTTCAGTCCCGGTGATCTCGTCCGGAACGACAACCCACTGCTCATAACCGTAATTCGGGCTGGCTGGTGTGGGGTCTGGGTTATTGAACCCATAGAAATCGAGCTTCTTTATGTCCTCCCACAATCCTTTTTCTTGAAGGAAATCAAATATCTTCTTCCAGGCTAAACCTTCCGGGCCTTCTCCAAAACCCAGTGCGCTGGCCACCCGCAAAGCGGGTAATTCTTCGATCCTGACATCCAGGGTGCTCATCATCATGCCTCTTTCTTGATAGTGAATGTAAACAAAATTATACAGATTAAAACTGACATCTTATGTCAGGTAGTTTTTCCGAATAGCTTTTCAGATAATACTACTCGTGACTTGCGACTTTTATGATCCTTTCTCGTATATTGAAGGAGTGCAAAACAATGAATAGGAGATTTGATATGAAATTTGGATTGAGTTTTAGTTTTATTTTTCAAGATGAGGACTGGTTCAAGAAATTGATCCTACCTGGCCTGTGCCTGTTGATCCCCTTTATCGGGTGGATGGTCGTCCTCGGTTGGGCCTTGAGGATTGCACAAAACCTCATTGCAGGTGAAGCGAGCCCCTTACCAGAACTGAATTTCGGAGACGATTTATTAAGCGGTTTCTTTGTCTTTCTGATCGGGTTTGTTTATTCTTTGCCGGCTGATATTCTGTCAGCAGTGAGTGGATGGATGGGCCGCTGGTATTTCTTTGACATGGAGTATGGGAATCTGCTCACTGGGTTATTTTCAGGGGGAATTGGTTTACTGGCCTTCTTCCTCGGCCTGTTTACGTCCCTCCTGGCCCTGGCAGCCATTGCCAACTACGCTGCCAAAGGCGAGCTGGGCGCAGCTTTCCGGTTGAGTGAAGTTTTTGACTTGTTGAAAACAAATTTTGGCGCCTGGCTGATCGTGGCGCTTGGTACCGTTCTGGCTCTTGGCGTAATTGGGCCCCTTGGCGCTTTGGCCTGCATCCTTGGGGTGATCCTCACCCTCCCTTATGGGTTTGCGATAATGGCACATTTACTCGGTCAGGCTTACCAGGCCACCAAAGCACGAGAAATCGTCGGATAATACTTTCCCGGTTTCCCTCAAACACCTGCCTGGCCAAGCAGGTGTTTGGTTTTTAAGAAACAAAAAAACGCATTCTCCAGGCGAAATTTGGGCACTTCTTATGCTTGGTTTTACCCTGATTTACCTAATCTGATCCTCAGGGAGATAAATAGCAAACTGGCAGACGTCGTCGCCCGCCAGCGCACTTTGCAGCACTTCAGCCCGTAGGGGTATTCCAAAAATGACCTCGTACCGTTTCTTATGAAATCCAGCCGAACACTCGCAGAAAGTCTCAGAGACGGTAAAATCTTTTTTAAGCAGCGATTCTCGCACCCAGGGGCAGTGACAGGAGTGATAGCGTTTTTTCACCGGGTCCGTTTCAGAAAGGTAAGCAGCAGTGTTATATGGGATTTTTGTCTCGATGATGATCTTATCCACCCGTTCCCCCTGACCGATCTGTGGGTTGGATCGAACAAAAGCAATCACATCATCATTGATTTCCTGGCCGAAAAATAATTCTCCGCTGTCCCGGTGGCCTTCCAACCTCTGGATAAATCGCTGCCCTTTGATCAGCAAGAATTGGTCAATATCTCCCTGGCAGTCTTCATCAAACAATCGCTGCTCATCCGCATAACTGCCCTCAGGCAGCAGATGCAAACCATCCTTAAGGATCTCCCGAGTCGTTGATTTTTCAAAGATCATTTCCATGCGGTTGATGATCCGGTATGTGTAGCGTGCTTTTTCTCTTCTGGAAAGCCCTAAGGGAGGTAGTGGTAAATCCTCAAAAATAATATCCCGAAGATCCTCTCCTGCATAGGCTCCCAGCCTGTCGAAAAGCTGGTCCATGGCCTCATGACCATCTAACATGCAAAATATGGCCGTATACAGCGGACTGTTGTTTATAGCCCGGGCATAATGGGCAATGGCCTGCAAATTTTCAGGGCTGTTTTCACCCTGGTCAATTAAGTCATCTACGATCGCCTGGGCCGATCCGCCGTTGAGATCTTCGAGAGTCCAGGTGGGCACCTTTTGTTGAAGTCCGGATTCAAGGCGCTGGATAAATTCGATCTGCGGGTTGATCAATGCCAAAGGCAGGCCCCGTGCGGCCAGATAACTCCGAAATATCGTTTCTTTCACCAGGGACCTCCTTAGGTGATGGAAAACTTTCCTATAGAATACAATATTTCGCAGTAAATTGCACGCCATCATCCCAAATTGTTAACATAAGATAGGGCCATTACCTTGGGATCCCAAATCTACAATCTGAAATTCAGCCAGGAACAACCGCATGATGGCAGTTTCCAGTTCAATTCTCCTCTCGATCTTATCGTCTGCGCTGGCGCTTTTAAAGAAACCATTCCATTGCTGAATGGATGAAATTGAACCTGCCTAAAATTGCGAGCCAATTTCGGGGCGATTCTGCCTTTAGTGTCGCTTAATCTAAAACACCCGCTCGCGACAAAATTTCGGGTGCGAACGCAGGAAACAGGCCCAATTCCCAATATAAATCCAGAATTGAATACCGGGGCCGGTAATGTGAGCCGTAAAGCAAGGCCTGGATGGCATCCTCAGCAGTCCGGTTGATACCAGAAAGTTTCGTCACCCCACCAGCCCGTGCCAAAACCCGTTTGAGCTGTTTTGTTGGCGCCAGATAGTTGTTCATATCTGTCCATAGGCCAGCCCAATTATCAAGGATATCTTTGACGTACCCACGGTAATCCAGATCCCGAACACGTTTTTCAGCCACGACCTGGTCAAATTTCTTTCCATATTCCCCGAATACACGGCGGTGATCGAGATTGATTGCGGTTAGTGAAAGTCTCCGTCGCTCCAGGTCATCCATGTCAAAATCCGATGGTGTCATTTCCCGCAACAGCTCAAAGGCTGCACTCATGATGATCGTGCCGACCCCCACCTGGGTGCCATGCAGGTTTTTTGGAAGATCAAAAATCTCGTGTTGAAAATCAAAAAAATGTGAAAGGATATGCTCAGAACCAGAAGACGGGGATGTTTCCCCATCCAGTATGGTCATCGAATAGCCAGAGACCAAAACCGCATCGCCCAGGGCTGCCAGGGCTTTGGGCTGGTTGGCTTTCAAGGCATCGATATCTGCCAGGAAACGATCCTGGTAAGGCGTCATCATCTGAAAGGGCACTGGACAGAAATAGGTTCCCCGGATCCGCTCGGAGAGCTTCCAATCAGCATTGGATATATTCCGGGCAAGCAGATCACCGATACCTGCGCAGGTCATCTCCTGTGGGGCTGTGGACAGCAAATCAGCGTCCAGCAGAACAGCGGATGCAGGATCCAACCAGCGGCTGGTTTTAACATTCTCCTCCGTCATGGTCGCGGTGATAGACGTGTAAGCATTCATCGACGCGGCAGTCCCAATCAGCACAAACGGTAGGGCGCGTTGGGTGGCGATCCACTTCGTCAGGTCGCTGATCACGCCCGACCCAACCCCGATCAGAAGATCCAGATCACCCGGCAGCTTTTCTGCTGCTGCATCTCCGATCTCGACATCGGGCGCCAACAGGTTCGACTTTTCTCCCAGGGGGATCCTGAACCATTCCCAGGGTGCGCGCTGAAGCGGATCAAAAAAATATTCTGAGACCACTTCTTCAATCTGACGGTCGTAAACCACTCCAATTTTTTCAGCCGGCCTTCCCAAAATGGTTTCGACCACTTGAGGGATCTGGTTCAGAAGGTGGTTGCCTGATTGCACGATTTTAAACGGGATTTTATGCTCTCGGCCGCACTCAGGACAGCGCAAGACCGTGTCTGCCAGCTGGGAAGGAGACAAACGAAGATAAGTAGTCAAATCAGAAAGAACACGCATAAGAACCCTTTCTACCAACGCAAAGCCGGCCATCTCAATGGCAAGTATACCGAATACTGAAATGCAGGACTGCGTCGATTATCGACGGGCATGGTGGCAGGCTACAAAGTGATCCGGTTCCAATTCTACATATTCTGGCTCTTCTGAAAAACAGATATCCGTTGCCATTGGACAGCGGGTGTTAAAATTGCAGCCTTGTGGGGGGTTCATCGGGCTGGGAATGTCGCCTTTGAGAATGGTCCGATCCCTTCGGCTGGCCTTATCGGGGTCTGGAATAGGGACGGCAGAGAGTAATGCCCGGGTGTAGGGATGCAGTGGATGGAGATAAATTTCATTTCGATCCGCCAACTCCATCACCTTACCGAGATACATCACCATCATCCGATCACTGATATGGCGCACCATACTCAAATCGTGCGCGATGAAGAGATAGGTCAACCCTAATTGTTCCTGTAATTCCTCAAGTAAGTTCACGATCTGGGCTTGGATCGATACATCCAAGGATGAAATCGGTTCATCACAAATCACCAGATCCGGATTCAAGGATAAAGCTCTGGCAATGCCAATACGCTGCCGCTGGCCGCCCGAAAATTCGTGCGGATAGCGGTTGACAAAGTCGGGATTCAGCCCAACAATTCGTAATAGTTCTTGAACCCGGTCTCTCTTCTCCTGCCGGTTCATGGAAGTATGCACATCCAACGGCGCTGAGACAATGGATCCAACGGTCATGCGTGGATTCAGGGAGGCATAGGGGTCTTGAAAGATCATTTGCATGCGTTGACGCATGGGGCGCAATTCATTTTCCTGCAATTTAACCAGATCGACGCCATTAAATAAAACTTTTCCTGATGTGGGTCGGTAGAGCTGTAAAATGGTTCTTCCCGCTGTTGTTTTCCCACAGCCGGTTTCACCCACCATTCCAAGCGTTTCACCGCGATAAATATCAAAACTGATGTCATCAACAGCTTTAATATCATTGGTATGGTGCTTAAATACCAAACCGGTGTGGACTGGGAAATATTTTTTTAAGTGTTTGATCTCAACGAGAACTGTTTGATTTGCGTTCATTAATCTACTCCTGCCTGAATTTCTCTCCACTTCCAGCAGGCAACCAGGTGGCCCATTGTTTCGGCTTCTTCAAGTGGCGGCATTTCTTTCAGGCATTGATCTGCACGATATTCACAGCGAGCGTAAAATGGGCAGCCTGGGGGCAGTCTGACAAGGTCTGGCGGCAGCCCAGGCACAGCCAGCAGCTTTGTGCCCGGCGCCTCATCGATTTTGGGCAAGGAACCCAGCAAACCCATCGTATAAGGATGGCGGGTGCGTTTAAAGATGTCACGAGAATCCCCCCGTTCAATGATATAGCCCGCATACATCACATTGATGCTGTGCGCCATTTCAGCGACAATGCCAAGATCATGGGTGATCCACATCACGGCCATCCCCATTTCTTCCTGTAATTTGACCACCAGGTCGACAATTTGCGCTTGAATGGTTACATCCAGGGCAGTGGTTGGTTCATCTGCGATGAGAAGTTTGGGTTCGCATGAAAGCGCCATGGCGATCATCGCCCGCTGGCGCATCCCCCCGGAAAATTGGTGGGGATAATTATCCAGACGCTTTTTGGGTTCCGGGATACCAACTAAGGACAAAAGCTCCTCCGCTCGTTTCCTGGCAGCCTTCGAACTCAGATCGGTGTGCTGCTTTAACGCCTCAATGATCTGAAAACCAACGGTAAACACAGGATTTAGGGAGGACATTGGATCTTGAAATACCATCGCGATCTCCCCACCGCGAACCCGGCGCATTTCATTTTCACTTATTGCCAATAAATCATCACCGCCAAACCGAATCTCACCCGCAACAATTTCACCGGGTGGAATTTGGATCAAGCGCATAATTGAGAGCGCATGAACGCTTTTTCCACAACCGCTTTCGCCAACCACCCCCAAAACCTCCCCCGGTTCCATTGAATAGGACACACCATTGACCGCTTTAACGAGACCGTCCTCTGTGTGGAAAACTGTACGTAAATTATTAATTTCTAAAAGTGTATTCATTAGTCCACCTGACTGATTGCCTTACTACCCATTACCTATGTACGGATCTTCGGATCTAAAGCGTCCCGCAGGCCATCACCCAGCAAGTTGAATCCCAACACGCTGAGCATGATCGCCAAACCAGGAAATAAAACCGCCCACCACGCGCCGCTTGAGAGATACTTGTAACTGTCACCCAACATCGCGCCCCATTCGGGCTCAGGTGGAATGGCGCCTAAGCCAAGAAATCCCAATGCCGCTGCGGATAAGATTGCGCTGGCCAGGCCCATCGTCGCCTGAACAATAATTGGTGAGAGGATATTGGGCAAAACATGCCTGAAAAGCATGCGCCCATGGGATTCGCCGACCGCTTCGGAAGCGAGAATATATTCATTCTTACTGACCGATAAAACCGCCGAACGGGCTAATCTGGCATAAACTGGAATACCTACCACGCCAATGGCAATCATTCCCTTCTCAAGTCCAGGGCCAAGAAACGCGACGATCGCAATGGCCAGGAGGTAGCTGGGGAAGGATAGGATAATATCCATGAGGCGCATGACAATATTGGAGAATAAATCTCCCCCCACCGGTCTTGAGAGAAAAAAGCCAATTGCCAGGCCAATCAGGCCGCACACCAAACCAACCATCGGTCCCACGAGCAAGCCGCTCACGCCGCCAATCAAAGCGCCGGATATTGAAAAAAGCGGCATCCTCAGGGCTTTGCGTTTCAGGGGGAAAAAGCGTGAAACCAGAACACTCACACAGCCCAATGCAGCGAACAAGATTGCCTGAAATGGCTGTTTTGCGATCCAGGCGGGCAGCGCACCCATTCCTAACCCAATGATCCCCATTAAGGTGAGCGATTCGCCAAAATTCATGTCAATACTTTCAAAGAAACCGCTCAACAAGCCAAGGATCCCGCCGACCGATAGGGAGATGCTGACCGCCACCAGCCCCACACGTAGTGAGTTCCATCCGCCATGTACTGTCCGGCGAAAGATATCCCGACCTAATTTATCGGTACCGAACAAATGCACGCCGGTTTCTTCTGTAGCGATTAACTGGGGCGGCAATAATTTCGCGCCATAATCAAGATCCATTTTGGGTTCATATTCCCAAAAAAAGTGCGCCAGGGTTGAAGAAAGCATAAAAACAGCCACAACGATCAACCCGATCATGGCGGTTCGATTTGCCACCAGGCGCCGCCAGGCGTCTAACCCCAGCGATCGATGTTCCCTGACAGCAAAATCCTCAGCTGGATGATTAATTAAATTTGTCTCAGTCATATGACCTTTCCTCAATCATAGCTGATACGTGGATCTAGAAATGCGTAAGAGAGATCCACAACGAGATTAATCAGCAAAAACATCATTGCAATCAAGAGGGTGGCGCCCTGGACAACCGGATAATCTCGTCCAAGGATGGCATCATAGACCCATTTGCCAATACCGGGCCAGGAAAAGATTGTTTCAGTTAAAACGGCCCCCGCAAGCAGTACCCCTGCCTGAATGCCAATGATGGTAACTACAGGCAGGAAAGCGTTCTTCAAAGCATGGCGAAAAAGGACAATCTGGCGTGAAAGCCCTTTTGCTGAAGCTGTTCGGATATAATCTTCCTGCAGAACGTCCAGCATGCTGGAGCGGGTCATTCTTGTAATAATTGCTGCTGGTATGGTAGCCAGGGCCACTGCTGGCAGGATAATATGGGAGAGCGCATTAATAAACCCTTGAATGTTGCCTGTCAGCAGGCTGTCTACCAGTAAGAGATTGGTAATGGATTGAATTTCCACTCCCGTACTTAAGCGTCCACCAGATGGGAGCCACTGCAGGATCACAGAAAACAGCATGATTCCCATAATTCCTAACCAGAAAATCGGCATCGATACACCGATCAGAGAACCAACCATGGTCAAGCCGTCCAGGGCTGAGTTTCTGCGTGAAGCAGAAGCAATTCCAAAAGGAATGCCAATAACCAAAGCCAGGATCATGGCCAGTAGGGATAATTCCAGTGTTGCTGGGAAACGCTCCTTCAAGGTATCCGCCACCGCAATCCGCTTGTGGATGGATTCTCCCAGGTCAAATCGCAAGATCCGCCCGAAATAACGGGTATATTGGCTATCAAAAAAGCCCCGAAGATCACCCTCCGCCAGGGCATCACGATCAAGAAACGGGGGACGATTAAGCCCAAACTGTTCACGGATGCGAGCGACATTCTCTTCTGTAGCATGTTCCCCCAGCATAGCCACAGCTGGATCGCCCGGGATCAACCTTTGGAACAAGAAAATGATCAGTGTGACACCAATTAATGTCGGGATGATCGATAACAACCGCCGAAAAATAAATCTGCCCACATCAACCTCAATTCAAGAATTTAAACAGCGGGGGCGGTATAATCCGCCCCCGGTTTTCCTAAATTATCTGGTATTCTGTCCGGTCAAGGACATTTCCCAAATCAATCAACAAACTGAACAAACTCAAAGTAATCTGCGCCAACAGGCTGAGCAATATAGCCATCAATCATAGAAGAGAATATCAATGGCGTATTGTTATGCGCAATCCAAATGCGGGCAATATCGTCGTAGAGCATCTGCTCTGCCTGCTGATACATCACTTCCCGTTCGGCTCGATCAGGTGTGATCGCAGCTTCCTGGAGCAACTCAGCAAGGGCTGCGTTCTGATACCAGCCCTCACGCGCCTCGGGTTCTGTGGCACCGCTGAAGAAATAGCCTAGGAAGTTGTCGGGGTCACCGTTATCGCCACCCCATCCAAGCATGTACAGGCCAAGGAGTGTACCGTTTTGTCGTGCATCAAGATAGGTTGGCCAGTCACCCTCAAGGTAGAGTTCAGCTTCGAAGCCTGCTGCATTCAAGTTCGCAGCCATAGCTGTCCCGATTTCCTCAGGTGATGGATAGTAGAACCGAGTGATAGGCATATAGTAAAGCCTGAGAGGAACTTTTTCACCGGCAGCATAGAGGACGTTGCCATCAGCATCGAGGATATCCTCAGCAATGGTAACCTCACTTAATCCATCCGGGTAGCCTGCTTCTGCGAGCAATTCTTTGGCGCGTTCAGTATCGTATCCACGATCAGTCAGGTCATCATTGTGACCCCAAATGAGTGGGGGCAAGAAATTCTCCGCGACCTCACCGTAATCACCATAGAAGTTCTCAACCAAACCGGCTTTATCCAGGGCAAGGTCCACTGCTTCACGAACTTTCGGATCCTTGAATTCCTCAAGCATATAGTTGAACGCCAGATAGCCTGTATTCAAAGCAGGACGGGTGATCACATACAAATCATCGGCTGCTTCAGCGGTCTGAAGGTCTTCAACGACAGCCTGCTCGAGACCGTGAATGTCACCAGCCTGGAGCGCCAGGAAGCGAGCGGAATCGTCTGCAATGACTCGGAAAACAATCTGATCCACACCAGGCGCGCCACCCCAATAATCCTCATTGGCTTCGATAACAATTTCAGTCTCTTCTTGCCAAGACACGAACTTGAACGGCCCGGTGCCAACTGCGCCAACAGAAGGCGTACCATAATCTTCACCAGCAGCCTCAATGGCAGCCGGGCTGGAGATGGCAAACATGTCCATGGCAAGGTTCGCCAGGAAGGGCGCTAATGGGGCACTCAATGTAAATTCGACTGAAAATTCATCCAGGGCTTCAACATTGGTGATGATGCTGTCATCATCTAACCCACCCCACATGTATTCATAGTACTCAAATACCTGGCTTTCGTAATGATAGGGGTTATCTGTGAATTTCCAGCGGTCATAGTTGAAAACCACTGCATCTGCGTTGAAGTCGGTGCCATCATGGAATTTTACACCCTGTCGCAAAGCACAGGTCCAAACCGTCCCATCTTCATTAGGAAGGCATTCTTCAGCCAGCGCAGGGACTGGTACCGTCGTGCCCTGCTCAAATTGATAGAGCGGCTCAAGCACTTGGCCGGTCACCCGGAAGGACTCACCATCCGTGACGAGGGCAGGATCTAACCTGACAGAATCCGCTCCACGCCCAAAGATGAAAGCTTGTGAGGCAGCTTCTTCTTCTTCTTCTGTTTCTTCAGGAGCTGCTTCCGTAGCTTCCTCAGCGGCGTCTTCGGTTTCCGCTGGCGCTTCAGTTTCTTCTGCCTCAGGCGCCTCAGTTTCTTCTGCCTC
>CAZLEK010000039.1:0-21219 GCA_964558525.1 uncultured Candidatus Brevefilum sp. | reverse complement strand
CCGCTTTCCTTGACAAGCGGGAGGGTAAGGGATAAAATCACTCACACGCTCAAACAAGGGAAGCGTTCTAAGCCGAGTTAGCTCAGTTGGTAGAGCACGCGACTGAAAATCGCGGTGTCCACAGTTCGATTCTGTGACTCGGCACCTTGTATTTAAAGGGGAATTCCGGGATGTCCGTCCCGGTTTTTTTTATTTAATCGGAAAAGGTGCAGGGTCGGTTGACATTCAGCTGTATTTTTGAGGGGACCATTATTATTATTCTTTGCCCATGATCCATCAAGTCGTTTTTGGAAGCTGGAGTGTGGGTTGTCCTGGTGCGGCTGGCCTCTTTTTTCTCTTCAAGATCATTGGTTATGAGCTGTTAAGCGGTGTTTCGCCAACCCACGCTGCATGCTCCATGAAGATGGCGCCCCTAGAGATGCCCCGCCGCGGCGTCTTAAGGCGGGTTGTTTTGCATGTGGCTGCCTTAAGAAAACCTTCGAAATCAATGATAAAGCCTTAGATATATTTCTCCCAACACCGGCTGGTTAAGATTATCTCGAATCCCAGGGCCAGGTAGAAGGGCTGGTTCGAGCCTACAAAGGCCTCCACCGCGCCGCGCTGTGCACAGCGGCGGATTCCCTCCATCACGGCCGCCTTCCCGAGCCCCATCCGCCGGAAGTCCGGGTCCGTGGCCACGGGCTCCACGTAGCCGTAGCGCCCCTGGGGGTGGTAGAACATACCGCAGATCGAAACAAAGGCGCCCTCCGGGGCCGCCACGACGATCTTCAAACTCAGGTCTGCGGTGACCGTGTCGAACATCTTTTGGCGCATTTCCATATCTTCGGGGGTCACACGGTCAACATCCCCATGGTTAAAACCGCGATACATCACCCGGTGCACCTTTGCCCAGTCGGGTTCCTCGGCCAGGCTGAGCAGCCGAAAGCCTTTGGGCAGGGAGATTGGCGGAAAAGACTCGGGGATGGCGAAGCGCGTCAGCGGCCGGTCTCCCTGGGGTTGATGACGATAGCCCCGTTCTTTGACCAACGCGCTGAAGGCCGGGTCGGTGTCGTTCACAAAGGCCTGCAGGCGGCCGTCTTCAGCCGGAAGGTGGGCTTCAGCGTAATCAAGCATTTCCGTCCGCAGGGTTTCATAACCCGGCCTGAACTGGAAGAAAGCCTCTCCCAGATCGGTTTCATAATTCACCACCGCCACGATCTGACCTGCTTCTTCCCAGATCCCGATCCGGTCCAGGAATGGGTGTTCCAGGGCGGGGTGGCCGTGCATATACTCCCAGGTTGGCTCGAGCCAGTTGCCGTCTGCATTGGCTGGCTGGTAGTTTTCGATCAAAAAATGGCTGACCTTTTGGTAGTCCTCAGGGTGTTGGTAATTTCGTAAACTGGTCTTCATGGTTGTTCCTTGGGTCATTTCCCGTCCAGCGGAGGGTTTGATCAATCGATTGCCTGCAGCTTAATGGATGGATCAGCATGACAGCCTGCGCGTTATTGAAGGTTTTGCCGCATCCATTATAGACGGATATCGCCGATCTGGGAATCCTTTGCGGCAGAGACTGGCCCCAGCCCTTTCTTTTGCTCGAACGCTGGTGGGTGGAAGTTTGCAATATGTCTTTACAACAGCTGCCCGTCGCTTTTTCTAATGCGGTCAGGGAGGCTTCTCGCATTGGGGCATCAAGGATGATTAAGAAGATTTAACATACTTCTTATTTGAAGTTCAATCTGCAATCAAGTAGAATCTCACCGTTATGGAATTGACGAATGCTGCCCTGATTTTAATCGAACTGGGGGTCGTGGTGATCGGCCTGGCCCTGCTGGACCGGCTGGCGCGGCGCTTTGGCTTTTCGGCCATCCCGCTCTACTTGTTGGTCGGCCTGGCCTTTGGCAAGGGCGGCCTGGTCCCTTTGAATTTCAGCGAGGGTTTCCTGCACGTGGGCACCGAGATTGGGGTGCTCCTGCTGCTGTTCACCCTGGGCCTGGGATACACAGGGGAGCAGCTGCGCAAGGGCCTTAAGTCGGGCCTTTCAGACGGGCTGGTGGATTTCCTATTCAGCTTCCCGCCCGGTTTTATCGTCGGACTGCTGATGGGATGGTCGCCGCTGGCGGCCTGGCTCTTGGGCGGAGTCACGTATATTTCCTCGTCAGCGATCATCTCCAAATTCATCGCCGATCGCGGCTGGCTGGCCAACCGGGAGACTTCCTGCGTGGTCAATATCCTGGTGTTTGAGGATTTGATCATGGCCGCCTATCTCCCGCTGACCATTGTGCTGCTGGCCGGGCAGAGCTTTGCGACTGCCTGGGTCTCGGTGGCAGTTGCTGTGGTTGCGGTGGGCGTTTTGTTGTTTATTGCGATCAATTACGGCGAGTTTGTGGGGCGTCTGATCCAGCACGAGTCCGACGAGGTGGTGTTGTTTTCTATTTTGGGGCTGATCCTGCTGGTGGCGGGTTTGGCGCAGCTGCTGCACATCTCTGCGCCGGTGGGGGCGTTTCTGGTCGGTGTGGCCTTGAAGGGCCCGATTGCCGACCGCACCCGCGAGGTCCTCAGCCCGCTGCGCGACCTGTTTGCGGCCATCTTCTTTCTCTTTTTTGGGCTGCAGATTGACCCCGCCATCCTCCCGCCCGTTTTGCTGCCGGCGATTGCTCTGGGCCTGCTGACGACGCTGACCAAGCTCCTCTCCGGGTGGTGGTCCGCTAAACGCTCCGGCGTTGACAAGGCGGGCTGTTTCAGGGCCGGCTCGATCCTGGCCACCCACGGCGAGTTTTCGATCCTGATCGCAGATTTGGGGTTGGCCGCGGGGATCGACCCGCAGGTGGGGGCGTTCACAGCGGCTTACGTGTTGTTCCTTTCAATCCTCGGGCCGATCCTGGCCCAACTGGTCAGTCCGCTGCAGCAGGCCTATCGAAAAATGCATATCTGAAGGGCTGCGGCGGGGTGGGTGGGCGGCAAAAACCTGTCTGCGATCTCGCTGCTGACTTACGATCTCGCGGGTGTCCTCACCAGCATTTTTATTCCCGAAATTAAGCGATCTATGCTGATCTCGCGGTCGTTCCCATAAGGTCGATTAAAATTCATCCTTCTCGCCAACCCATCCTAAGATGTGAGCGCCCAATCAACGGCCGCTTTGGCATGGAGGGCCGTGGTATCGAAGACGGGCATGTCGAGGGCATCTTGTTGGATCAATAAGGGGATCTCGGTGCAGCCCAGGATCACACCCTGGGCGCCTTGTGCTTTGAGCCGATTGATCACGTTAATGTATGCTTCCCGTGAGTCAGGCCGGATCTCTCCCCGTACCAATTCATCATAAATGATGTCGTGGACGGTCTGCCGGTCTGCTTTATCCGGGATCACGACCGGGATGCCGTGTTTCTCAACAAGCCGTTTCCGGTAAAAATCGCCGGTCATGGTGAAGGTTGTCCCCAATAGGCCCACAACGCCCACTCCCTGCGCTTGAATGGCTGCCGCAGCCGCGTCGGCGATGTGCAGCAGGGGCATTCCGGCGGCCTCTTCGATCTCATCCGCCATGCGGTGCATGGTGTTGGTGCAGATCACCAGGAAATCCGCGCCGCCGGCCTTTAACCGCCGGACGCCTTCAATCATTTTCAGGGTCAGTTTGTCCCAGGCATCGGCGCGCTGCAGGGCTTCGATCTCGGCGAAATCATAGGAATACAGCAGGCACTGCGCCGAGTGCAGCCCGCCCAGCCTGTGTTTTATCGCCTGATTGATGATCCGATAATATTCCAAGGAAGATTCCCAGCTCATCCCGCCCAGCAGTCCGATGGTTTTCATTCTACAGCTCCCATATCAATGCCCGGTTATTCATCCCAGTTTACCTTAAATAGGTGTACATTGTCCCAGCCCTTTGAGGGCCTGGTGCTATAATTACAAAAAACCCTTTAAAGACAGGAGAAAAGATGCCAAAACATGCCTGGGAAATCGAACGCGAATTACGAGAGGATGCTGAACCGGTCGACCGCCGTGAGGTGGACAGCGAATGGTTCGATGCGGAATTCACGCCGCCTTCCGGAGATGCCTTGATCGATCTGTTTTGGAAGTCAAATGTGCCAGGTTCCCGCGCCCCGGAGATCGCCTATGTGTCGATGGTGCAGGCCAAGGGCAACCTGGGCTTTGACGTGAGCGAAGCCGAAAAACTGCTGCCGGAGGGACTGGCCCTGCATGCAGCCGGCAAGGTGGATGACCTGCGAGCCCTGACAGCTGAGCTGATGGCTGCCATTCTGGATGCGCCCCTGGACATGGGGAGCGACTATCATACCTACGACCACCCCCAAACCTGGGAGGGCATCCGGGAATCCATGGCGGGGGACCTTTCAGAAGAGGCTTTGCCCCTGGATCAGTCCCGCCTGGCCGAGCGGATCCACCAGGGCTGGGTGGGCCAGCTGGCCGGCGGGGCCTTCGGCACCGCCATTGAGGGCTATACCAGCGAGCAGATCGCCAAGGTTTACGGCCGGGTCGATGCCTACATCACCGAGCCGGAGACGATGAATGATGATGTGGTTTATGAACTGGCTTTGTTGGATGCAATTGAGAAACAAGGCGCATCCCTGACCTCCCAGGATATTGCCCGGGAGTGGGTGCGTCAGATCCCCTTCGGCTGGTCGGCGGAATGGGTCGCCCTGCGCAACCTCAACCTGGGGCTCACGCCGCCGGAGTCGGGCTTCTGGCACAACCCCTACCATGACTGGATCGGCGGGCAGATGCGCGGCATGATCTGCGGGATGCTGGCGCCGGCCTTTCCCATGGGCGCGGCCCGGCTGGCGGTGATGGACGGGGTGGTGTCCCATGCCCTGAACGGAGTCTATGGGGAGGTGTTTGCTGCGGTGCTGACCTCCCTGGCCTTCACAGCTGAGGATCCCAAGGACCTGATCCAGGCTGCGCTGCCCTACCTTCCCCAGGGAAGCGAGTACAGGGCTGTGGTGCAGGCCGCCCTGGCGGTATTAAAGGAAAAGGGCTCCCCGCAGGAGGCCTGGCCGGTATTGGACCAGCGGCTGATCAAATACAACTGGATCCACGCCTATCCCAACATCGCCGCAGATTTATTGGCCTTATGGTACGGCGAGGGCGACTTCACGGAGACCATGTCCCTCCTGGCGCTGGCCGGGGCTGACGTGGATTGCAACGCCGGCCTGGTTGGCAATCTGCTGGGCGTGATGGACGGTGTGCCGTCGCAGTGGGCGGACCCCATCGGCGACCTGCTGGAGACCTATCTGAAGGGCAAAGAGAAGATGTCGATTCGCAGGCTTTCGGAAAAGACCGCCGAGTATGTGAGATTGTTTAGGGAGTGAGCAGGCACTAAAAATACCAGGGAAAGTCCTGGCACGTTCTTCATCCATTGCTGGCGATGACACCCATCTCATTGTGTATCCAGCGCAGCGATCGGTTATCAATATGCAGCAAATGTAAGGACGCCTCGCCGGGGCGTCCTTGTGCTGTAATTCTAATCAAACTTGCTCGATCCCCCTCTGCCGGTAGGCCTTCAGATCGATCGTCTTCCCAGCCAGCCTCGATTCCTCTGCGGCGAAGGCCATCAGATGGCTTTCCAACGCATCCCGTGCGCTGGTGAGGGGCGCCTGCTCGCCGCGCATCGCGCCCACAAAGCGGCGCATCAGGCCCGCGTCCCCCCCGCCGTGGCCTGAGGTTTGATCCACCTCCGTGGGGAAGGTAAACCTTTCCACCTGAGCAGCTGGAAAATGGGGGCGGACTTCGAGCCAGGCCTGGCTGAAGGCGAATTTCCCCAGCAGGGTGGCCTGGGATCCGTCCACCCGCAGGGTGCGGCCCTCCTCGTGGGAATGGCCGTGCATGGTCAGGGAGGCGGTGATCCCACTGGGGAAGGTCAGGCTGACCAACTGGTGATCGACCACGTCGTTGTCGCAGCGGTAGACGCAGCGTCCATAGGGCCCCTTTTTAAGGGCTGCTAAAACCGCCTGGTCGCTTTCCGGGTGTTCGGTGATCGTGTTGCGCGGCCAGCCGCTGTACGCCGCCAGAGTCTTCACAGGTGGGATCAACTTGCCCAGGAGCCTGGTCAGGTTGGGGTGGTGCAGGGCGGTCTTGCCAATCGTGCGGATCAGGGGCCGGTTGGACCGGGCGACGGCGGCTTTGATCGGCAGGCTCTGGAGGTAGATGCGCGGGGCATAGAAGGGGCAGGCCTCGGCCGCGGGGCAGCCGTCGGTGCAGCGTTCGGGCGCGCCTTGGGGGGCGTTGGCTTTAGTAAAATGGCGCAGATTGCCGGTGGAACTGAGCTGGATCGCTTTTTCTCCCAGGAACCAGTACAGCAGGTCCAAATCGTGGCAGCTCTTGGCCAGGATCATCGGCGCGCTCAGGGCGGTGTTGCGCCAGTTGCCGCGCACATAGGAGTGCGCCATATGGAAGTAGGACACATTCTCTGAGTGGGCGATATGGATCACCTGTCCCAGCCGGCCAGAATGCAGGATTTCATCCACTTTCTGGAAGAAGTCGGTATAGCGCAGGACATGGCAGATCATCAGCAGCTGGCCGGAGTCTTCCGCGGCCCGGACGATATCCAGGGTCGCATCCTGGGTCGGCGCGATGGGCTTCTCCAGGAGCATGTCATAGCCGGCGTCAATGGCAGCCAGGGCGGAGTCGTGGTGCATTTCGTCCTGGGTGGCATTCAGCACGGCGTCAGCGATCTTTCCGCCCCTTAGCGATTCTTGCCAGGTTGCGAACTGTCGGTCAACCGGGATGTGGTGGGCTGCGGCGAACTGTTCCCGACGGATTGGGTTGGGTTCGGCCACAGCCACAAAGCGGACCTGGTTGGGATGCGCCAGGGCGTAGCGGCCGTAGACGCTGGCGCCGCGGTTGCCGGCGCCGAACAGCAGGAGTTGGATCGGTTCGGTCATGGTTTTTCCCTGATTTTGTCGTTGGCGATAGGATTATAACACCGCCCTGAACGGGGAATGATAAAATTGGGCTGGCGGAACAGGGCAATCGCAAGATCCCCACGTAAAGTTATGATTGTATTTCTTTTTATCCGAAGGCTGATCGATGGTATCTCATCCCAACTTTCCGCTCTCGCCGAGGTCCTCGTCGGCGAAAAAACGCCAGCTTTTAATGCTAATTTCTCTATTGAAATAATATTTACGCCTTCCTTATTCATTTCCCCGCAAGGAGGACGTTACGGGGAGCCAATTTTTTTTCAATACCGATTACTTTGCGATCGCCCTTGCTGGCGGAAAGGATGGCAGGATGGAAAATGATTTGACGATCAAGATTGAAGAAGCGGCGGTGAACGCCTGGCCGGCGGCCAGGCAGATGCACTACGACGGCTGGCTGGTGCGGATGACGGGCGGGCCTTCCAAGCGGATTAACTCGGTCAACATCCTCGGCGAATCCAGCCTGCCCCTGGAAGTGAAGGTCCGCTATTGCCAAGGGGTGTACGCTCGGGAGGGGCTGCCCTTGATCTTTCGCCTGCCGGAACCGCTGACCTCCCCAGGGTTGTCTGAAGGCCTTGAAGGTTTGGGCTATCATCACTTTGACCCAACGCTGGTCCTCGGCAGGGCGGTGGAGGCGGATTTAAGCCTGCCGCGTGGTTTGGATATCCGCAAGATGCCCCCAATGGATTTCATCATGGCCAGGGCCTGGATGATGGGCGTGCCGTCAACGGTATTGGGGTACCATGCCAGGATCCTGGATCTGATCCTGCCAGAAAAGGTTTTGGTGTGTCTGTTTGAGGACGGTCAGCCGGCGGCCTGCGGGATGGCGGTTCTGCAGGGGGACCTGCTGGGGTATTTCAGTATTTACACCCGCCTAACTGCACGGCGCCGCGGGTACGGCCGGGCCGTGATGGCGGCTTTGAGCCAATGGGGTTTGGAGAGGGGGGCGCAGTGCGGGTATTTACAGGTGGAGGGGCATAACGCGCCTGCCCAGGCGATGTATGCGCAGATGGGCTTTTCACGATTGTATGGATATACCTACCGAAAAAGGTGCGAGAAGGAGCGCTAATATTTATGTTGACCCTGTAGTCGGCGGCCAAGCCCCGTACCTTGGGGGACAATGGCTCGTATTTTTATAAACCTTCGCGTATTAAATGTAAGTAAAATTCCCGGGACAGTATTTCCAACGTTATTGATTAAATTGCGTTTCGTAGAGATGGGCGTACAAACCGCCCAGGCCGAGCAGTTCTTTGTGAGTGCCGCGTTCGATGATCCTCCCCTTGTCCATCACCAGGATCAGATCTGCGGAGAGGATCGTGCTCAGGCGGTGGGCGATCACGATGCTGGTGCGGTTGGCGTAGAGGTGCTCCAGGGCTTCCTGGATCAGGGCCTCGGATTCGCTGTCCAGGTGGCTGGTGGCCTCATCCAGGATCATGATGCGCGGGTCTTTCAGCAGCACCCGCGCCAGGGCCAGGCGCTGTTTTTCCCCGCCGCTCAGGCGGTAGCCGCGCTCGCCCACGATGGTCTGGTAGCCGTCGGGCAGCTGGGTGATAAACTGGTGAATGTTGGCGGTTTTTGTGGCGGAGACCAGATCTTCATCTGTAGCTTCCGGCTTGGCGTACAACAGGTTGGCCTTGATCGTGTCGTGGAACAGGTAGGTCTCCTGGGTGACCATGCCGATTGCTTCCGCCAGGTCATCCAATGGGAGCTCGCGCAGGTCACGGCCGTCGATCCGGATGCTGCCCTGGGTGGGATCATACAGCCGCGGGATCAGGTAAGTCAGCGTGGTCTTGCCTGCCCCGCTGGGGCCAACCAGGGCGACCAGCTCGCCCGGATGGGCATGAAATTGGATCTCCTCGAGCGCCAGCTCACGCGCCTGAGTGGCAGCCCGCAGCCCATTTTGTTCTGGCTGCTCCGATTCCTCCGATAAGACCCCACCCGACTTTTCCATCAGGTAGGGGCGGTAGACGTCGTTCAGCAGGCCTTCTTGGGTTTCCGGGTATTGGAAGGTCACCTGGTCGAAGGTGATTTCGCCCCGGATCTCACCCAGGGGTTCCGCTCCCTCTTTTTCCTGGATATCCACCGGCAGGTCGAGGACTTCAAAAACGCGCTCAAAACTCACCATGGAGGTGGCGAACTCCACCGGCGCGTTGATGAAACCCTGGAAGGAGGTGTACATGCGGGAGAGGTAATCGCCAAAGGCAACGATGGTGCCCAGGGTGAACATCTCCAGGATCACCAGGTAGCCGCCCACCCCGTAGACCAGCGCGGCGCCCACTGCGGTCAGCAGGTGGACGATGACCATGAAGACGATGCCCAGGGTGGCGCGCTGGATGCCAAGCTCTTTAACCTCCGCAGCCCGGCGGCTGAAGCGGTCCACCTCGGCCTCACGGCGGCCGAAAAGTTTCACCAGCAATGCGCCGCCGATGTTGAGGGTTTCATTCATCGTGGCGTTCATGCGGGCGTTCATCTCCATTTGGCGGCGGGCGATCTCACGGAACACACGTCCCAGGCGCCGGGCGGCGATGATGAACAGCGGGAGGATGATGATCCCCATCAGCGTCAGCCGCCATTCGAGGGTGAACATCACCACCAAGATGGAAACCACCTCGATGAAGTTGGTCACCAGGGTGACGAGGGTTCGGCTGATGGCAGTCTGGGCGCCCACCACGTCGTTGTTCAGGCGGCTGATCAACTCCCCCAGCTGGGTGTGGGTGAAAAAACGCAGCGACATGCGCTGCAGGTGTTCGTATAGTGATACACGCAGGTCGAAGATCACCCCCTCACCAACTTGCGAGATCAGGCGGCGGGTGACGATTTGGAAAAAACCGCTGATGATCGGCAGGATCAGCAGTCCCACCGCTGCCAGGATCAAGCGTTGGAGGTCCTTCTCGGGGATGGCGTAGTCGATCAGGTGCCTTAAGATCAGGGGCGAGATCAGGGCCACGCCAGTATAGATCAAGATCGACAGCAGGCTGCCGATGATCTGCCCGCGGTAGGGCCGGCCGTAGTTCAGGACTCTTTTGACCAGCCGCCAGGATAAGCGTGGTTTTTCGTCGGAGGCGTGAATGTAACTGCGCCAGTTTCTGCGTCGCATGCCCAAGGTTTTGGTTTCCTCTCTTATAGTTTGGCTGTCTCAGCTGCTAATTAATCTCGCTGAAATCATTGTAATACTAAAAAAACGCCCAATCCAGGCGTTTTCAATCGGAGGATGCTTATTTCTCCTGACTTACTCACTTTTCATTTTTCAGTCATTTTACGGGCTAAATCGCGATTTCCAGGACATTAACTTGATTAATTACGGTGACATAAAGTACTGGGAGGTTAAGCCTTCTCCTCGAGGAGAAGGTGGCACGAAGTGCCGGATGAGGTGTTTCTTTTTAAAATTTCTCTGATACACATTGGTTTCATTTCGACAAATTACCATCTCATCTGTCGGCTACGGCGACCACTTCTCCTTGGGGAGAAGTCAATACGAAGTTTCTCATTGGTGCCACCACTAAAAAAGTTGAGAGTTCTGCCTTAACCTTTAATGGTGACACAAAACGCAGGATGAGATATTGATGAGAAAACAATAAGCAAGGCAGACGCTAAAAAACGCCCGAGCCGGGCGTTTTCAATTGAAAAGGCTAATCTCTGGGTAGACAGAAGCAGATCTTGGCGCCTTTTTTGGCTTTGGGGTCCGCCCACATGCGCCCATTATGGGCTTCGATGATCGCCCGAGCCAGGAACAGGCCCAGGCCCGCGCCTTTGGTCTTGCGGCTGTTTTCTGGCGCGCGGTAGAATCGGTCGAAAATATGGGGCATATCGCTGGTGGCGATCCCCGGGCCTTCATCTTCTACGCAGACGATGACTTCTTGTGCCTGTGCCAGGCCGCTGATGTGGATCTCTCCTTCGGGCGCATACTTGATCGCGTTGGAGATCAAATTCGCGAGCACTTGTTGAATGCGGACATCGTCGGCCATGACGACGGGAAAGTCCTCTGGGAAATCCACCACAATTTCATGTTGATCAGACTGCACCTGGAAGCGCTCAGCCAGTCGGTGGGCGATTTTCTCCAGGGCAATATCCGATTTTTTCAAGGCCATCCCGCCCGCCTGCAGCCGGGAAGCGTCCAGCAGGTCTTCGATCAGATGAGACAGCCGATCAGCCTCTTCTTCGATGATCTGGAGGCTGTTGTCCATCACGTCGGTATCCCATTCGACATCATCCCGACGGAGGGTGCTGACGTAGCCTTTGATCAGGGCCACCGGGGTTTTGAGTTCATGGCTCACCACGGACACGAATTCGCTCTTGAGTTCATCGGCCTGGCGGAAGCGGGTGATATCCCGCACCGTGGCGATGGTGTTGATCAGGGTGCTGTCGGAGATCAGCGGGGCATACGAAATGCCCACTGGGAGGGGGGGCAGCCCATCCGGACGCTGAAGGTCGCCTTCTACATACAGGTGGGCCTGGGGAGAGAGGGGCCAGCCGTTGGCCTCGGCCTGCTCCAGGGTGATCCCGTGGGGCGGCTGCACCCATTGGATCACATCACTGTGGCTCATTTCGATAAGCGCGTCTTGCGATTGGCCGATCATCCGGGCGAAGGCCGCGTTGGTCCGTTCAATCGAATGGTTCGGGTTGAGGATCAGGATCCCATCTGCTGCGGAATCCAGCATGGCGTCGATGCGCTGTTTCTCGCGGTTGACCTCGGTATACAGCCGGGCGTTGCGCACGGCGATGGCCGCCTGGTTGGCAAAGCTGGAGAGCAACGAGCGGTCATTGGCGGAGAACATCCCCTGGTAATTCCTAAAGATATAAATGAAACCAATCACCTCTTGATGGGCGATCAACGGGAGGCCCACCGCAGACAGGTTGCCCATGCTGATCTGTTTGAGCAGGCGGTTGATCTCAGGGATCTGGATGTTCTGCGGGTCCTTGACCGGGGGGATGCGGTCCAGCCAGGCGTTTAGAAAACGCTGGATGGCCTCTGGCAGGCCGCGCGACACGGCCAGGGACCAGTGCCTGGTGGGGTTGCTGAGGGCGATGAAGCCCGCATGGCCGGCGAGCATCTCAATGGCATATTTGAGGATGCGCCCCAGGAGCTTGTCCAGGTCGAGTTCTTCTGTGAGCCCACGCGAGATTTCGAGCAGGTAATCCCGCTGGCGGACGCGGATATCGGGTAACATGCTCTAATTCTAGCGCAGAATTATAAAGGATGTATTAGAGGGAATTAGGGATGAGGGGATTAGGGATTTGGTGGATCGTGAATGGTGAATGGTCCCAAAGAGTTATCCTTTGAGTTTTTTTGATGCTAGGGAAAATTAGCAAATATTTACACTGGAATCGTATATGCTCTACCAGTAAAAATGTTTACGGGTAAACAGGCGAAGTTTGGGCGAGTGGTTGAGTAAAGCTGCTTTCTAATGTTTCACCCGGTGTTTGGCGCTGATGACTATTCCAAAGGAGGAACACGAATGCAAAAACACCACAAAATACTGTTCTATTGGGGGTTGATTGGGTTGATCCTGGTTTTTTTAGGTTTTTCAGGACAGGAAGTGCTGGCATATGATCCGCCCGCAGGCAGGGGGCTGGGATTGGCCGCTGGCGCGCCTGCACCGGTGCAGCTCTTCCCTGTAGATGGGAACGCGGGCGATCAGTTTGGCAAAGCTGTCTCGATTTGGGGAGATACCCTTGTTGTTGGCCTGCCTGAAGCCAACAGTTCAGGTTTGACAAATTCAGGCGCTGTCCATGTTTACACCCGAACGGAGGGGATCTGGGAGAAATTTGCAACCCTTACTGCCCCGGACCCAGAAGCAGAGGCAAAATTTGGCGCCTCAGTGGCGATCTATGAGGAGACCATCGTTGTAGGGGAGCCAAACAAAGGTTCAGGGGGTGCAAATAATGGTGCAGCTTATGTCTTTGCACGGCAGCTGGATGATAGTTGGGACACAGGCACTGCTTTAAACCCAGATGAGGTTATTCCGGCAACTTCAGAATTTGGCAGCTCGGTCGCCGTCTACGGGGAGACGATTGTGGTAGGCGCGCCAGAATACAATGCTCAAAGAGGGACAGCCATTGTCTTTGTCTCAGAGGCAGCAGGGTGGACACAACAAGAAAAATTAATTGCACCAGATGAAGACGAAGTGGGTGGAGGAGGGTTTGGTTGCTCAGCGGCAGTCTGGGAAGATTGGGTAATTGTTGGCGCAAATACTTATAAGGGATATGGCGATCATTTCGCCACTGGCGCTGCCTTTGGATTTCAAAGGGTTGATGGAAATTGGACTGACCCCGGCAGCCTGATCATCCCAGCAGGTGTCTTAGAAGGCGCCAATCATTATGGTAAATCCGTGGCGATCTGGGAGACTCGTGTGGTTGTGGGCGCGCCTGCTAAGGAAGATGGCCTGGACAAGGCCTTTATCTTTGAGTTGGGTGAGACGGACTGGGATTGGGTTGCTACCCTTGATCATGAGAACACACTTGAATTTGGCAGCTCTGTTTCGCTCTGGGATGACCGGATCTTGGTGAGCGACTCGAATTTTGGCGGTGAATTGAGTGTCATGGATAAGGAAGTCGATGGTGTGGGGGCGGCATTCCTTTTCGAGCCATCTGGAGATTCCTGGGCGTTGCGTGATCAGTTCCAGGTGGCGGGTTCAGTCGCTTACGGCGCGGCCGTTGCGCTCCACCAGGATACCTTCGCAGTTGGTGATACAGAACAAGCATCCGCCGGTCCCGCTTCTCTGACCGAGAAGGGTTCAACCGGTTCCGTTTACGTCTATGACTTATCAGCAGGCGAGATTTTCTTCCCGATCTTTTTCCGCTGATTGGTTTGGCGCATGCATTGGATTTTACCCATCAGGCTGGCTGGATTTCGGTCAGCCTGATTTCATTGTCTCGGGATACTTTTCAAAATGGTGTTCGGGGATGGATGGGTGGCACAGTCAGGGCTGCACCAGTCCTGCTTTTTTGACAACAGCGGCTGACCGGGAGGTGACCCATTTCTTGGTCTGCCTGCGGGGGCCGAAATCGACCCCAGTTTTTCCGCTGTAGCTATCTTCCCAGGTCCAGCGCCCATCAGAATCAGCTGATCCCCGGGTCATCTCAAGCAGGTTAGCCAGGCGCGGGTCGGAACCCAACCCCAGGTTTACCATGGCTTCGGCGGTTTGGAGCACATCGGTGACATCAATGCGATCATTTCTTGAAACCATTTTTGTCCGTTTGGTTTGAGACCAGGGGACCTGCCGTAGAGACGCCCCGGCGGGGCGTCTCTACGTGGCTGGACTCGTCAGTTGGCTGTTTACAGCGTTTGGAGAGTTGAATCTCTTAGATCGGCGTTATCTACAGATGCTGTTTTTCCGCCTCGGTGACGGCGGTCTCAAAGATCTTCAAAGCTTCATCCGCTTCACCCCGGCTGGTGGAAAGCGGCGGGGAAAGGCGGATCGTGCTGTTGCCGCATCCCAGGGTCAGCATGCCGTAGTTGAAACAATTCTCCACGATGGCATCCCTCAAGGCCACAGCGGGTTCCTTGCTCTCCCGGTCTGTGACGAACTCCACGCCGATCATCAGGCCGATTCCGCGCACATCCCCAATGCTCGGGTGGCGCACCTTGATCTCAGCCAGGGCATCCAGGATATATTCACCCACATCACGGGCGTTTTGCATATATTGCTTTTCGATCAGATCAATGGTCGCCAGCGAGGCGGCGCAGGAGACAGGGTTGCCGCCATAGGTGTTGCCGTGGGATCCCTTGGGCCAGCTCATCAGCTCCTTGCGGGTCACCATGGCGCCCAGGGGCATCCCGGAAGCAATGCCCTTGGCGCTGGTCAGGATGTCGGGTTTCACGCCGAAGTTCTCAATCGCCCACCATTTGCCGGTCCGGCCCATGCCCGATTGGACCTCGTCGGCGATCAGCAGGATCCCGTAGCGGTCGCATAATGCCCGCAGCGCCGGGAAGAAATCCGGCGGCGGGACAATGTAACCGCCCTCACCCTGGATGGGTTCGATCAGGAAGCCGGCCACCTCTTCCGGCGGGATGATCCTGGCCAGGATCTGCTCTTCGATGTAGCGGACGACCGTCTCACCGTAACCTTCGCCCTTGCGGCGCACGAGCACCGGCCGGTAGGGGTCGGGGTAGGGGGCATGCACCACACCGTTGACCAGGGGGAAGAACCTGCCTTTGTATTGGGCCTTGCTGGCCGTAAAAGAGATCGAACCCAGGGTGCGGCCGTGAAAGGCGCCCAGGAAGCCGATGAATTGGGGCCGCTGGCTGTGGTACCTGGCCAGCTTGATCGCCGATTCGACGCTTTCGGTGCCGGAGTTGGTCATAAATGAAGCGGCTGGACCGTCAAAAGGGGCGATCTGGCTGAGCTTCTCGGCGAGCTGAACCCAGGTATCGTGATAGTAATCGGAAGAGATGTGGATGAATTTTTCAGCCTGATCCTTGATGGCCTTTACAACCCGGGGATGGCTGTGGCCGGTGGCGGCCACGGCGATCCCAGCCGCGAAATCCAGGAAGCGGTTGCCATCCACGTCCCAAACCTCGGTGCCGCGGCCGTGGTCCATGACAAAGGGATAGCCGCGCGGATAGGAGGGTGAGATGAAGGTCTGGTCTCGATCAATGATCGCCTGAGCTTTCGGCCCGGGTAGTTTCAGGGTTTGCATAAGGTGAGTCCTCCAATCAAGTGAATTTTGTGCCGAGATTATATCATTGAAGGCGTTTTATGTTGGTTTGTAACTGCTCAGCCTGTTAAATGACTTGGTAAAGAGTAACAATAAATATCTTGTTGTGATAGTTTGGATGTTCTCAAATGCCATTCACTGAACCTGAGGTGTAGGAAAGATGAACCTGCGCACAAATCAAATTAACCGGAATAGTGAAGAAGACAATTTTTTTTGCAGAAAACTCATTTTCTTGGTGACCTCATCGTGCCCTCGGGGTATCGTGTGTACTCATCGTGCCCTCGGGGTATTGTGTCCTCATCGGACCCGCAGGGTATTGTGTTATTTTTTTAACTAATGCCTGAGTAGACAGGTTGATTTTATGAAATGTGGTTGCGTGCGAGGGCCAGCGCCCCAAACAGCCCGGCGTCATCCCCCAGCGCCGCCTGCCTGATGGTGAGATCCTCCAAATACGCTGTTGAGAGCACGGATTGACGCACCGCCTTGCGAACCGGTTCGAGCAGCAGTTCCCCGGTTTGGGAAACCCCGCCGCCCAGGATGACGATGGAGGGGTTGAAGATCATCAAAGTGTTGGCGATCATCAGCCCCAGGTAATACCCGGCGCGGTCAAAGGCTTCCTTGGCGAGGGGGTCTCCCTCCCTGGCGGCCAGGCTGATCTGTTTGGGATCGGGATTGCCTGAAAGGGAGGATTCCCTGCCCAGCTTGAGTTGTTCGGCGACATACTTCATAATGCCCGGCCCGGAAGACAGGGCTTCCAGATGGCCTCTCTGGCCGCAGCTGCACACCGGGCCGCCGGGCAGGATCGTCACATGGCCGAGTTCCCCTGCCATGCCGTGTTTTCCTTTAAGCAGGCGCCCGCCGCTGATCACTCCGCCGCCGATCCCGGTGCTGATGGTGAGGTATACCAGGTGCATATGCCCCTGGCCGGCGCCAAAATGCCATTCCCCCAGGGCGGCCAGGTTGGCGTCGTTGCCGAGGGCGGTCGGCGCGCCAATGGCGTCTTCGATCCGCTGCGCAATCGGTATCCCCACCCAATCTTCCAGGTTGGGCGCCGTGACGATCATCTCGGTCTCTGGGTCGATCACCCCGGGGATGCCTATCCCCACTGCATGCACAGCGGCGTTTTCTGGGGTAACGTCCTTGATCAAAGCCAGCAGGCGCTCCAGGCTGTTTTCGCCCTCGGCATAGGTCTGGATCCGCTTTTGGCCTGCAGGTTTGGATTGATTTTCAGGGAAAACGGCTGCCCGCATGTGGGTGCCGCCGATGTCCAGTGCCAGGTCGATTTTCATGCGGCCATTATAGCACAGGGCGATTGGGGAGGGCATTTTTGGAACAGCACCTAAACATAAATAATGGATTAATCAGGGTGTATAAAATTGATTTTTTCGATGGTCTTATCAAAAAATTTCGCCTGAATCTCCCCTGAATCGTTCATCAAGGTTAAAAAATCACTGCAAAAGGAAGGTTAATTTCGTACAGATGCCCTGCCGGTGCACATCACCGGGGCGTCTCTACGGTGCATAAAATGAATAATTGATGCAAAAGATAATCAGTGAACCATCCAGGTGATAAATAAAGGTCTTTAAATATTATTCTCTGTTTTGGTGGCTTTCCAAACCAATTCTTTTTCAACACGCGCATTCAGGGTGATCGCAAAGTTAGAGGTGTTGAAAAAAATAGGCTCCCCGCAACGTCCTCATTGCAGGGGAAAAGGTAAAGAAAGCGTCAATCTTCATTCTATAAAGAAATTTGTATTTAAAACGGCGTTTTTCGCCGACGGGGACGTCAGCGAGAGCGGCAAGTTAGGAAGTGATACCATCGATCACCCTTCGAATAAAAAGAATTTCTATCATCACTTTTCTTGGTATCTTGCGATTGCCCTAACGCTCATTTAACCTCGTTGACGAGAGTCTGGAATCCTGCTATGATTCCTCCTATATGCAAGAACGAAAACAAAGTCTCCTTTCCCGGCTGTGGGAACGCATCCGCCGGGAAGCACAATGGTTTCGGCCAGGGTTGGGGTATAAACGCTGGCTGATTTTGGTATTTCTGGGGACGGCCCTGCTGGGGTTGGGCCTGGCGCTGGTGATTCTGGACGTTTACCGCAATGCGCCTGACACCTGGTGGCTGCCGGCCCTTGCGTACCTCTCCCTGCGCTTTTTAGACCGCCCCATCCGGGTGATCATCTTTGGCGGGATCGGTTTGACCCTGACGATGATCGGCATCTGGGGGTCCAACCGGTCTTTGCTGCGTCCTTTCATCCCGCCGGGCAAACCCCTGATCGAGGCGCTAAACGCCTACCGGCGGCGGGATCGCGGCCCGCGCATCGTCGTACTCGGGGGAGGTCACGGCCTCTCCGCTTTGCTGCGAGGGCTGAAGGAATATACTCACAACATCACCGCGATCGTCACCGTTGCGGATGACGGCGGCTCTTCGGGCGAATTGCGCTCGAAGGTGGGCATCCTGCCCCCTGGAGACATCCGCAACTGCCTGGCTGCCCTGAGCAATAATGAAGACCTGCTCACACAGGTGTTCCAGTACCGGTTTGCCTCTGGCGGCGGATTGGAAGGGCATTCCCTGGGGAATTTGCTCATCACCGCCCTGACGGAGATCACGGGCAGTTTTGAGGAAGCGGTGGCTGAATCCGGGCGTGTGCTGGCCGTTTACGGCCGTGTACTGCCCTCGACATTAACGGATGTGCGCCTGCTGGCTGACCTGGCCAATGGCGACGGCAGGATCCATCACGTCTCCGGGGAGACCCAAATCCGCGAGACAAAGGGTGCAGTGCAGCGTTTGTGGTTGGATCCAGCCAACACACCCGCCTTTCCGCCGGCAATTTCAGCGGTTTTAAGCGCCGATCTGATCATCATTGGGCCGGGCAGCCTGTATACCAGCCTGCTGCCCAACCTCCTGGTGCGCGACCTGGCGGAAGCCGTCCGTGCCAGCCAGGCCATGAAATTCTTTGTGTGCAATGTCGCCACTGAGCGCGGCGAGACGGATCGGTTTAACTGCTTTGATCATGTCCAGACGGTTGAAAAGCATGTCGGAGAAGGCTTGTTTGACCTGGTGATCTGCAATAACCATTACGCCGGTGATCTGGGCCAAGGAGTCGATTGGGTGCGCGTGGATATGGGCTTGCTGCAGCATGCTGCGGTCTACTGCGCTAACCTGATCGACCCAGACCATCCCTGGCGGCATAACTCTATTAAACTTGCCAAGACGGTCACCGACCTGTTTTACGAGCGAACGGGACCTCTCTTAGATTAAATTCATAAAAAAAAGTGATGCACGACATATGTCGTCGCGCCCAAGTGATGGTAAAATTGTTCCGGTAATTAATATCCTATAGGAGGCAGAAAATATGACAACTCGTGTTGGTATCAATGGTTTTGGACGGATCGGCCGCCAGGTTTTAAAGGCGATCATGGAGTTGCATCCGGAGACGTTGGAAGTTGTAGCCGTCAACGACCTTTTCGATGCAGAGACAAACGCCTATTTGTTCAAGTATGACTCAAACTACGGCCGCTATGACGGCGACGTGGAAGTCAAAGGCGGCAATATCGTCATTGACGGCAAAGAGATCCAAGTTATGTCGGAGCGCAACCCGGGCAGCCTGCCCTGGAAAGATCTGGGTGTGGAAGTTGTGATCGAATCCACCGGCGTGTTCCGTGATGGCAAGGGCACCGAATCAAAACCCGGCGCAAATGCCCACATTGACGGCGGCGGCGCCAAGAAGGTGATCATCTCCGCCCCGGCAAAGAACGAAGACCTGACCGTGGTCTTGGGCGTCAATGACAACCTCTATGACCCAAACAAGCACCACATCGTTTCCAATGCGTCCTGCACCACCAACTGCCTGGCGCCGGCAGCCAAGGTTGTGCATGACAACTTCACCATCAAACGCGGTCTGATGACCACGATCCACTCCTACACCAACGACCAGCGCATCCTCGACCTGGCGCACAGCAAGAAGCGCCGCGCCCGGGCCGCCGCGTTGAACATCATCCCCACCACCACCGGCGCTGCCAAGGCCGTTGCCCTGGTCATCCCTGATCTCAAGGGTAAGTTTGACGGTTATGCCCTGCGCGTGCCCACGCCGACCGTTTCGATTGTGGACTTTGTGGCCGAAGTTGAGAAACCCGCCACCGCTGAAGCTTTGAACGGCCTGTTCAAGGAAGCCTCCGAAGGCGCCATGAAGGGCATCCTGGCCTATTCCACCGAGGACCTGGTTTCGATGGATCTCAAAGGCAATCCCTATTCCTCCATCATCGACGCCGAGCTGACCACCGTCATGGACGACACCTTTGTGAAGGTCGTCACGTGGTATGATAATGAATGGGGCTATTCATGCCGCACTGCTGATCTGGCAGCACTGATGGCCAAATCCCTCTAACCTGCGGGTTGGAGATCTAATTGTCTACTTGCGTAATGTGCTGCTTTAGCGTGCACATTACGCATTTTTTTTTGAAAGGAGCGCGTAAAAAAAATGTTCAATAAAAAAATGGTCACCGATCTAGATGTCAAAGGCAAGAAGGTCCTGGTAAGGGTGGACTTCAACGTTCCCATCAAAGATGGCAAGGTGGGCGATGATACCCGCATCCAGGCTGCCCTGCCCACGATCAGGCATTTGCTCGATCATGGGGCGGCTGTTATTTTGTGTTCGCACCTCGGCCGTCCCAAGGGTGAGATTAAACCGGAACTCAGCCTGCGGCCCGTGGCAGATTACCTTGGGGATTTGGTCGACGTGCAAGTGAAGTTTGCAGAGGACTGCATTGGAGAGAAAGCGGAAACCGCGGCTCAGGCGCTGGAACCGGGTCAGGTGCTGGTGCTGGAGAACACCCGCTTCCACGCCGGCGAGAAAAAGAATGACCCGCAGATGGCCAAACAGCTGGCCTCCCTGGCGGAGCTGTATGTCAACGACGCCTTTGGAACGGCGCACCGCGCCCATGCATCCACGGCTGGCGCGGCCGAGCACCTCCCGGCAGCAGCCGGCTTTTTAATGGAAAAAGAGATCAAATACCTCGGCAATACGATTGCCGACCCCCAGCGGCCCTTTGTGGCGATTCTCGGCGGCGCCAAGGTCAGCGATAAGATTGGCGTGATCGAGAATTTACTCGAAAAGGCCGACCGGATCCTGGTCGGCGGCGGGATGGCCAACACCTTTTTTGAAGCCCAGGGCTACGCCATGGCCGATTCCCTGGTGGAAGAAGATGTGCTGGAGACAGCTAAAGAACTGCTCAACAAAGCCGGCGGCAAGCTGGTCCTGCCGGTGGATGTGGTCATTGCAGATGCCTTTGAGGCCGATGCGGATTCCAAGATCATGGATGTTGGTGATGTGCCGGCTGGCTGGCGGATCCTGGATATCGGCCCCCGCACGGTGCAGGCCTTTGAAGATATCATCGCCCGGGCGGGCACCGTGGTCTGGAACGGCCCCATGGGCGTCTTTGAGTTCGATAAATTCGCCAAGGGCACCTTTGAGGTCGCTGAAAAAATTGCCGAAAGCGAGGCCACCGGCATCGTCGGCGGCGGCGACTCGGCCTCGGCCATGCGCAAGGCCGGCCTGGAGGACAAGATCACCCACATTTCCACCGGCGGCGGCGCCTCCTTGGAGATGCTGGAAGGCAAAACCCTGCCCGGCCTGGCCGCATTGGACGATAAGTAA
>CAZLEK010000038.1:7945-21787 GCA_964558525.1 uncultured Candidatus Brevefilum sp. | reverse complement strand
CCTAAGCCATCCCACCAGTCAACTACCCCTACCCTTATGTTACAATACCATTGCTGAAATCAAGATCAAGAAACCATTCGGTTTTCACCATGCACCAGTCACCCTTCCCTATCCAGACACGAGGTCCCCATGCACCCAGTCGTTGACCGCTTCATCCGCTATATCAAAATTGACACCCAATCCGGCCGAAAGGCCGAGACTTTTCCCAGCACCCAAAAACAGCTCAAACTGGCCAAGCTGCTGGTTGAAGAACTCCAAGCGCTTGGCCTGGCCGACGCAGCCGTGGACCCGTTCGGTTACGTCACCGCCACACTCCCCGCCAACACGGACCGGGAGGACGTGCCCGTGGTGGGCTTTCTGGCCCACATGGACACCAGCCCGGATTTCTCAGGCGAGGGCGTGAACCCGCAATTGGTGGAGAATTATGACGGCGGGACCCTGGTGCTCAACGCCGAGAAAGCCATCAGCATGTCACCGGAGGAATTCCCGGATTTGAAGAAATACGTGGGCAAAACCCTGATCACCACGGACGGCGCCACTCTGCTCGGCGCGGATGACAAAGCCGGCATCGCGGAGATCATCACCGCTGCGGCCTTCCTGCTGGATCACCCCGAAATTGAACACGGCACGATCAAAATCGGCTTCACCCCGGATGAAGAAGTGGGTACGGGCGTGGACCATTTTGATGTGGAAAAGTTTGGCGCTCAGTTTGCCTACACTGTGGACGGCGGCGAGGCCGGCGAGGTGCAGTATGAGAACTTCAACGCAGCTGGCGCCGAGGTGAAGATCCACGGGCGCAACGTCCACCCCGGCAAGGCCAAGCTAAAAATGCGCAATGCCCTCTTGATCGGGATGGAATTCAACGAACTGCTGCCGGTCTTCGAGCGCCCTGAATTCACCGAAAAATACGAAGGGTTCTACCACCTGTTCTTGTTTGGCGGCACGGTTGAGGAAGCCTCCATGACCTACATCATCCGAGATCACGACCGCGAGAAGTTCGAAGAGAAGAAGCGGCTGATCCACAAGGCCGGGGACTATATCAACCAGAAATACAATGACCAGATCATCGAGATCGAGGTCAGCGACCAATATTACAACATGCGGGAACCGGTTGAAGAGCACCCGGAGATCATGGAGATCGCCATCCAGGCGGTCAAAGATGTGGGCCTGACCCCCAAGATCGACCCCGTGCGCGGCGGGACGGACGGCAGCCGCCTGTCGTATATGGGCCTGCCCACGCCGAACATCTTCACCGGCGGGCACTACGGGCACGGAAAATACGAATTCATCCCCACCTTCGCCATGGAAAAGGCAGTTGATACCTTGGTACGGATCGCAGAACTGGTGGCGGTGAAGGAATAATTCCCCGTAAAAACGATCAACCCACCTCATAAGTCAGGACGACCAGCGAAGCCAATCGTCCTGACGCCTTTTCCATCCCCATCCCTCTTGATCTTTCTGGAAGGATGTCAAGCATGGCTTCGTCGGTGCGTGCCAGCGGATCGACTACCAATACACGCAGTCCATCCCATAGACATACTTCGAATTCTTGTACACGCTGAACGGGAATCCGCTGGCAATGCGAGAGGCCAGCAGGTCATCCACCCGTTGGTATTTTAACTCCACCACCTTGAGGCGGTCTTCCGAATGCCGGTACCGGAAGCTGTTCTCCAGCAAACCCACGTGAAAAAAAGCCATCTCGGAATCAACCGTCACCCGAAACCGCCCATCCCAGGTGGCAAAATACCAGCGCCTGTAGCGGTTGACCAGCACCGGGATCTGCCCCCTGACCATAATCTTCACCTGGGGTGACAGTTCACAGCCGGAAAAATACCTCGCCAGCCTGTGCCGGCTAAAACCCGAATCAAAGGTAAAGGGCTCTAATGGGTATTGGATCTTCTTACCTACCATCCCCCGCTTGATCTTAAATTCCAAAACAGCCGGACTGGGCTGGTTGAACAAGGGGCCGTACCAGCGCAGGCGGACTTTGCAGCGGTCCAGCGCGCCGTTGACGTTATCGGCGTAATTATCCAGCTGCGGCGTATCCAGGTAGATATTGTTGACCCAGCGCGGCGGGTACGGCGTCACAAACATCGCCGGGTGCCGCAAGATCAAGTCGCGAATCTGGTGAGCGTCCATCCGATCCACCAGGAACTTGCGCTCATAGCGGTAGCGCTCAAGGGGTTGTTCCGCCACCTGCTGAAAGCGTTTCACCAGATGCCCTTGTTGTCCAGGAAGGTGATCGATACACCCGGCGCAAGCGCCTGAACTGCCGCCTTCGCCTGAGACAGGTCATCCACCCGGCGGAACTCAACCAGGAAGGCGGCTTCAAAAACCTCCTCGGTCTCATCCAGCCGCATGAGCTTCAACTTATCGGTATGGGGTTTAAGGGCAGCCACAATGTTTTCCAGGCTCAATCGCTCCGACTGACTGCCGCTCACGGTCAGGTGCAGGTTCACATCCGCCCCATTCTGGCGGAAGAGCTTGAGCAGGCCGAGGATCAGGATAGCGACTGCAAAAGCCACCAGGGTGATCAGGCGCTGGTTGTCGCCCAGACCAATCCCGATTCCGATGGCAAAGAAGAGGTAGGCCAGCTCCTCCGGCTCTTTAACCGCCGTTCGGAAGCGTACAATGGAGAGAGCGCCTACCAGGCCCAGGGAGAGGGCCACCGAAGAGCGGACCACCAGGATGATGAAGGTAGTGGTGACCGTCATCAGCATGAAATTGGCTGCAAATTTCCGCCTGTTCGAGAGCGAACCGCCCCAGTAGATATAGACCCGTCCCAGGATGTAAGCCAGAATCACGGAAAGCAACAGGTTGGCGACAAAGGTCAGAAGGTCCATCTGGGTATCCTGGGCGCTGATCAAATCCTGAAGGGCAGTCAGAAAGCTGCCGGCGGGTTCCGCCGTGGGCGTTAGGGCCATCGGCGTGGGCTCAAGCGCTGCCCCTTCATCCTCAACGGGCGCCGCGCCCCCAGCCTGCAATGTTGTGAGCGCGAGGCGGTCAATATCCACCGATCCGGAGCCGAAATAGCGAAACCCGATCCCACCCTGGCGCAGGGGATCAGGATCTTCAGCGGTTAAGACCGTCTCCTCCCCAATAGAAATGGTATGGGCGCCGTTGTCAACACGCAGGGTCAGATCCAACCAGCTATCCGCGGTTCTTTGGTAGGGCGCTTCAGCGAGAATCAGCACATTCTCCGGGCCGGAACCCTTTTCTAAAATCAAATTCTCCGGCATCAGGATCAGGTTGTAGCTGCCGCCATCTCCGGCAAAATAATGAAGGATGAACTCACCCTCGGCAGAGCCTAGTTTAAAACGTATCTGGGTCTCCTGGTCGCCCCACTGTCCCAGGCGCATGGCAAAATTGCCGCCGTAGAGACGCAGAGCCCCCTCAACAACCGTCACATCCGGTGTGGTCTCCCAACCTGCCAAATCCGCTGCCTCAAAATCCTCCTGGAAGCCTTCCTGGGCCTGCGGCGCCCCCCACACAATATGGACACTCGCCGCCAGAAGGAAGACCAGCAGCCCAAAAAAGCCCAACGTTCTACCTAACCAGTTCTTATTTCGCATCAAAACACTCCTTCTGTCATAGAAAGGGACTGAGGGGTCACTCTGGGTCAGAGTTAGATGGATTCATTTCCGGCAGCCTGGTCCGCTGGCTGTCCCAAACCGGCGCCTCCTTGTAGTCCAGCAACCGCTCCTGCAAATATGCATTCCGCCTCCCAACCAGGTCCGCAAGCTCACGCCAGTTGTTCTGGAAAACCTCCAGGTCAATCTCCTCAGGGCTGCTGTACAGCTTATCCCCGTCCCCAAGAACCAGGTGCGGCGCCACCAGCCGCTGCAGCGTTCTCGCCCGGCCGCCGATGGCCAGGGGATTGAAAAAATGGCGCATGAGCAGATCCAGGTAAGCGGCATAGCGCAGGCGGTATTCAGGCACCTGGAAGACACGCGTGTGGAGCGGGGTACGCTCGGCCAGCCCTGGTTCCGTGGCTTCAAAGATCGGATGCTGGGGGTTATCGCCCCAGGTCAGGTCCCAGGGGATCCATTCAAACCGGCCGCTTCCTGGGTGATGAAAGAGGTAAAAATTATTGCCGGTATAGGGGTATACATCCCAGTTCATGGTGGCGTCCACCACCGCCATGTACCGCAAAAAGGCATCGACATTAAAAACGGCCTCCAGGGCAGCAGCAAAGTCTTCCGGTGTATCGTATTCGGTCCCATCAATCACCTGCGTGAGCTGGATGATGTCCGAATAATCCGCGTCTTCCTCATTGGTCATCTTGCCGTAGGCGACCTGCCCATTTTGAGACGGGAAATCGTCAATCGAGTCACCGTAGTAAACCAGGTCCATCGGCCCGCGCTGGGCATGGCTGGCTTTATACAGGTTGCCCGATTTGGCGTCCTGGCCGAACCGGTTGGCAATGAACTTTCGGTCCACGCGTTCGATCAGTGTATACACACCCCAAAACTCAGGGGGAAGCTCGTCGTCCACGATATCGACCCATACCTGGACGTAGCAGGTGAAGCTGGATGGCAGCCCGGCGAAGGCCATCATCTCATAGGCCAGCTTTTCCCTGACCAGAGTCGGGTCGCCAATGTTGTTGATGAACAGCAGCTGCTTTAAGTTCTGATACTCCTGACCCTCGATGTAATAATCTGTATCGATCTTCCAGGGCTTCTTCTCGCCCGATTCACGCAGGGAGAACTGACCGCGCATGCGCAGGCCGACATCCTCAAGCCGCCGGCCAAAGACCACGGCATCGGCCGGGATGGTTTGTTTGGCTTCAATATCCGCCCAGATCCGCTCCCAATCTGCCTGGGAAACTTCAAAGGTGACCTTGCGCACGCTTGAATCCTCAAAGACTCCCCAGTAGTCCACACTGCTGTCCGTGGGATGCAGAATTTCAACTTGGAGGGAATCGAGGGCCTGGTTACCGCCGCTGTCTGTGACCCTCAGCTGGATGGTGTAGAGACCGGGTTTGGAGTAAGAATACTGTGCATAACCTCCCGGTTCGTTCGTGGTGAAATCAAAAAAGCCGTTGCCGTCGAGGTCCCATTCATAGGTGAGACCAACGCTGGAATCGCCCCCGGATCCAAAGGCAGAATAATACACCGTCAGGGGGACCCAGCCCCGGCCAGGCATGGCATGTGCATGCGCAGATAGGGCCGAAGCGCCTGAAGATGAGACCGCCGCGGGTTTGGGCGCCAGCAGGCTGAGCAGGCTCAAGGCCAAAACGAGGACCAGGCACAGGACAATGCTGGCTTTTTCAAAATGCCGGTAAAAAGGGTCGCTTGCTTTGAATAGGAAGCCCAAATTTTTTTCCGATCTACTTCCAATGAGGAACTGCCCGTACCACCAGTAATGTTATCATCTCCCCGCCATCCATTCGATTATAGAGTCAGCTGGAATCGGTGTCAATCCTGGTTTCTTTGCTATAATAAGAGGCGCCAAAGGATATCAGAAAGGTTCCGATGAACTCACGCCAACGACTCGAAACAACCCTCAACCATCAAACGCCAGACCAGGTCCCCCTCGACCTTGGCGGCGGGCCTGTCACGGGCATGCACGTCAGCTCGGTTTACATGCTGCGCCAGGCCCTCAAACTCGACCCGCCTGGAACGCCGGTTAAGGTGGTCGAACCCTACCAGATGCTCGGGGAGATCAAACCTGACCTGATGGACGCCCTCGGGGTGGATGTGGTCGGGTTGGGCGGCCGTATGACGATGTTTGGCTTTCCCCTGGCCGAATGGAAAGAATGGACCTTTTTTGACGGCACCCCGGTGCTCGTCCCGGGTGGATTCAACACCGAACCGGAGCCCAGCGGCGACATCTTGATGTACCCGGAAGGCGATCGGAGCGCTCAACCCAGCGGGCGCATGCCAGCTGGCGGCTTTTATTTCGATGCCATCGTGCGCCAACCGGAGATCGATGAGGAGCACCTGGACCCCGCCGACAACCTGGAAGAATTTAAACCGGTCTCTGAGGCGGACCTGGATTATTATGAGGCGGAAGCCGAACGGCTTTATACAGAGACCGACAAAGCCATCCTGGCCAACTTCGGCGGGACCGGCTTTGGCGACATCGCCCTGGTGCCCGGCATCCAGCTCAGGGACCCCAAGGGCATCCGTGATATGGAAGAATGGTACATGTCCACGGTCACCCGGCGGGATTACGTCTGGCAGGTGTTTGAAAAGCAGTGCGAGATCGGCCTGGGGAACATCCAGCGCATTCACCAGCGGGTGGGTGAGCGGGTCAGCGTGGTATTCGTCACCGGCACCGACTTCGGCGCGCAGAACGGGCCCTTCATCTCCCCCAAGGCCTATCGCGATCTATACCAGCCCTTCCACAAAGAGATCAACACCTGGGTGCATGAAAATACCACCTGGAAGACCTTCATCCACTCCTGCGGGTCGGTGGTAAAGCTTTACCCAGATTTTATCGAGGCGGGCTTTGACATCCTCAACCCGGTGCAAACCTCCGCAGTGGGGATGGACCCGGAAGCCCTGGCAGCTGGCTTCGGCGAACAGGTCACCTTCTGGGGCGGCGGGGTGGACACCCAGAAAACCCTGCCCTTTGGAACGCCGGACGAGATCCGCCAGGAAGTGCGCCGACGGATGGAAATCTTCGGCCCGGGCGGCGGGTTCGTGTTCAACCCGATCCATAACGTGCAGTCTGGCGTGCCATTGGAAAATTTGCTGGCCTTGTATGAGGCCGTACGGGATTTTAGAGCGTATCCCCTGGGAGCATAAGCATACTCTGATCGATATTCATCACGCTGATCATTCGTAGCGACGTTGCGCGCAACGTCGCTACGGCTTTTTAATGTCGAAGGCTGAATAAACAAGAAAGCAGCAAAAACCAATCGATAAGGTGAAAAATGATCTCTAAAAAATCAGTCCTTTGACTAGCGGCAGACAACATTCAATCAATGCAGTCGCCCTGACCCTCACGCCCTTCGGGCTCTGTACCTGAAGGTGTTCCACTGGGCTCCAGGCAGGGAGCGCACTCCGGAAGGATGATTTAATCAAAAACAAGCGCGCCGACCCAGCCAGCCTCCGAAACCTTCAATCGGTTAACTTTTAATCCCCCTCTTATTCTCCTGTATAATGAAAATGAAACCGCTCACCCATTCTCTTCAGGAGGTTCACCATGTCCAATTTTACACTCCGGTTTGCCCTGCAAGCCCTCTTATCCGCCCTGCCCTTATTCATCGTCTGGATCATCGGCCTCGTCGTGGCGATCATCCGCTGGAAAAAAGAACCCAAAAAAGCGATCTTCACCCTGCTGGCGATCCTGATCATCGGGTTTGTGCTGCTGCTGGAGATCGCCTGGAACATTTTCGGCATCCGCTGGATCAACACCAGAGGCGCCGGCATGCGCATGGCGCGCACCCTGGTGATCGCCGCGCCGCTCACCATTAACCTCTTGCGAGCCGGCGGCTGGATCTTCATTCTCCTGGCGATCTTCAGCCAGCCAAAAAAGTCACGCGATGAGGAGCCTGCAGCTGAGGGTCTATCCAAAGAAGAAAATGAGGAGGATGAAGTTTCGTTAACTCAGGAACCCCAGTAAAACCCCCAGCAGCCCCGCGCTGAGGGTGCAGGCGGTGTTGACCCAATCATTGTTCAGCCAGGGCAGCCCCCGTGTCAAAACCGTCGCCGTTCCGCAGCTGTGCAGCGGATGGCGCTCGGTCTCCTTACGGCAGCTTGGGCAGCTATATACAGCCTGAACGGTCGCCCCCAGATAAGAATCCACAAACCCGCCCAGCAGCCCAGCCATGGTGATGGCCAGGAACTGCGCCCACCAGGGCAGGCTGCTGGCTGGCGCCCAACCGGCCAAGCCGGTCAAGACGGCTGTCCCGCCCACCAGGGCAGACCCGGCCAGCGCAGCCAGGCTACCCACCAGGCTGACCCCGCCAGAAGCGCCCTGGGGGACGCGCTTGAAAGTTGAGATCAGCACCGGCTGGCGCGGGTTGAGCACGCCCAGTTCCGTCGCCCAGGTGTCGGCGTTGGCAGCGGCAAAACTGGCACAGAACCCCAGCCAGAGCAGCGGCAGGACAGGGCTCGCCGGGGAAAACTGGGCCAGGATGAAATAGGCCAGGGCCAGGATTCCCCCCACCCCGCCGTTGGCGGCCACCTGGCCGGCATCCCGCTGTGAGCCTTTGGCAAAGTTCTGCCCCACGAGTTCTTTTTTGGACTTGAAGACCTTCGAGAGCGCACTGGCGGAGATGAAAAAGGCCAGCAGGACGGCCGCCCAGCCGACCCCGCCCAAACCAAACACCACGGTCCCCAAAACCGCAGCGGCCAGCGCGCCGTGCAGATTGAGGGAGCGCGCCCGGTAAGCCAGATAAGCCACGCTTACCCCAGCCGCCAGGCCAATTAAGAATCTTGCCAAGGTTTCATCCATACAGTTCGCTACCCAGTTCTCGTCCTATTCAGCCCTCAGAAGATCAATAGCAAGCTGGCCACCAGAAACACCAGCCCCGTCAGCGCCCCGGCCCCCCATAGCAGGTAGGCGCCAATCCGCAGGTCGTCCCCGCGCCGGTAGAGAAAGATCCCCAGCAGGAGGTTGACGAACCAGAAGATGCCTTCCAAAATCGGCAGCAAGAGCAGCCGCTCCGCCGGCGCGGGTTCGGCCGTCCCGATCCAGGCAATCGATTCCAACCCGGGCACGGCCAGGCCAACCAGGGCCAGCAAAGCCAACCCGGCCGCAAAGCTGCCCAGGATCAGCCAGCGCGCCAGGCGATCTTCCCACACACTGCCAAACAAGACCGTGGGGTAAACCGATTGGGCTTCCAGGGGCGTCAGGCTGCCCAACTCGTTGATCTTGCGAAACTGGGCGGTGAAGGTTTTGGTATCCGAGGGAGAGATGGCGTAGATCTTTTCCGGCGCGGCCACCAGGATCATGTGAGCCAGGTCCGCCGCCATAAACTCCACTTCTCCCAGCTCAGGCGCCTTCCGGTTCCCAACCAAAGCGCCGGGCCAGCGCAGCCAGGGCAGCGGCAGACGGAAGCCCAGTTCCTCCCCCGGGCGGATCCACTCGATCTGGCCCAGGGGGATGTCCTCCCGGCGCAGCCCCCAGCGGATCTGCAGGCCGTCCCGCCGGAGGATATAGCTGGCCGTGAGCAGCGCGTACAGCCGGTAAACCAGCAGCGGCAGCGGACCAAAGATCACCAGCGCGACCAGCATGTTGAACAAAAAACCGATGCCTGAGGGATCCTGAACGGCTAAAAAGAAAAAATACCCGCCGGCCGCCCCCAAAAGCAGGATCAGGCCGCCCTGCAGGAGGATGCCGGTACGCCGGGGGGGATGAAATTCGCTTTGCATCAGGGGGCTTCTCGCCTCAGTCCGATTTTTCGGCTGCCAGCAGCGCGTCCGCAATGCGCTGGCAGACGGTCACCACGGCTTCTTCGGACATCGTGCCCGAGAAGGGCAGCGCCAGGCTGCGGTTCCCCAGGTCTTCCGTGACCGGGAAGTCCCCTTGCTGGTAGCCGAACAGGTTCATCATATAGGGCTGGAGGTGGATCGGGGCGAAGTAGGGCCGGACCGGAACGCCCTTCTCTTTCAAGATGCGAGCCAGGCGGTCCCGGTCGATGGTCTCATCCACCCGGATCACATACACAAACCAGCTCACGTCGGTGGTGTTGGGGACGATCTGCGGCGGGGTCACTGCTTCGATGTCCGCCAGGTAGCGCTCGTACCAACCTGCCACCCGGGCGCGGTTTTCAAGCAGCGCCGGCAGCCGGTCCATCTGAGAGAGACCGAGGGCGGCGCTCATCTCATCCAGGCGGTAGTTGTAGCCCAGGTGCGTGTGCTGCAGCCAGGTATCGCCTGGGGCGCGGCCCTGGTTGCGCAGGGCGCGCATCAGGTCTGCCCCCGGATCGTCATCGGTGACGATCATCCCGCCTTCGCCGGTGGTGATCTGCTTGTTGGGATAAAAGGCGAACACACCGTAATCGCCCAGGGTGCCGGCCGGGCGGCCTTTATAGCCGCCGCCGAGGGCTTCACACGAGTCCTCAATCACCGCCAGGTCATACTGGCTGGCAATGGCGTTGATCGGGTCATAATCCGCCGGCTGGCCGAAGACGTCCACCGGCAGGATGGCTCTGACGGACCCCAATCCCTCCTGATTGAAGTCCGGCAGGCGCCGGGGCAGCCAGGCCCGGGCCGCCTCGCCGCCCAGGCACAGGCCTTCGACGGCATCTTCCAGCTTCTCGATATCGATATTGCCCGTGAGCGGGTCCACATCCACAAAGACCGGGACGGCCTTCTCAAACAGGAACACATTGGTGGAAGATACGAAGGAAAACGGTGTGGTGAGGACAATATCTCCCGCCTCAATCCCGGCGGCGCGCACGCATAGGTGCAGCCCGGCCGTGCCGGAGTTGACGCCGATGGCGTGTTTGGCGCCGGTCAGCTCGCAAAAGGCGCGCTCAAAGGCCGCAATTTTGGGCCCCATGCTCAAATTGGGGGTGTTGAGGACGTCCAACACCGCCTGGCGGTCGGCGTCGGTGAGGTCGGGGGAGGACATGCGAATATTCATAGAAGGATCCAATTTCTAATGATCGAAAGTATATCCAGAACCAAAATTAAATGACTGGGTTTAAGCACCCTAATTATAACGGTTAAGAAATAACCCCGGGAGTCTCACCCGGGGTTTTGAAAGTGTTAATCGATTTCTGTTCAGGCTTTGACCACTTCGTCGGCCTGGTATTCTGCGCCCTTGCGCAGGGCTTGCTTGTTGCCCTCGAGGAACTGCTGATGCCGCTGGGGCAGGTGGGCTTCCAGCGCGGCTTCGACCGCCTCCAAGGAAAGCAGGTCCATGTTTGCCAGCAGCGCGCCCAGCATGACCATGTTCACGGAGCGTTTGCTGCCCAATGCCTCGGCGATGTCGTTGGCAGGAAGGCTGACCACGGTGATGTCGTCGCGCTTCACCGGCCGGTCAACCATCGAACTGTTCACCACCAGCACGCCGCCTTCCTCCACCAAATCTTCAAACTTGTCCAATGAAGGCAAATTCATCGCCAATACAGCGGTGGGGTTCTTGACAAAGGGCGAACCGATCTCTTCATCGGAGACGACCACGGTGCAGTTAGCGGTGCCGCCGCGCATCTCGGGACCATAGGACGGGATCCAGGTAACTTCCTTGCCTTCATCCATGGCGGTGTATGAAAGCAGCTGCCCGGTGAAGAGCACGCCCTGGCCGCCAAAACCAGCAATAATGACTTCTTGTTGCATTGTGGCTCCTCCCTAAATCTTGAGTTCCGCAACCGCGGAAGAGACTTTGTAATCGCCCAGCGGATAAAAGCTCAGCATGCGCTCTTCGATCCAGTCGCGGGCTTCATCCGGGGTCATGCCCCAGTTGGTCGGGCAGGTGGAGAGCAGTTCCACCAGCGAAAAGCCCAGGCCGTGCTTCTGCACTTCAAAGGCTGTACGGATGGCCTGCTTCGCCCGGCGGATCTCCCGCGAGGTATGCAGGCTGCGGCGAACCACATAGGCGGCGCCCTCCAGGGTGGAGAGCAGTTCTGCCGTCTGGATGGGGTGCCCCTGACGGATCACATCGCGCCCGGTGGGCGAAGAGGACGTCTTCTGCCCCGGCAGGGTGGTGGGGGCCATCTGTCCGCCCGTCATGCCGTAGTTGGCGTTGTTCATAAAGACCACCGTGATCCGCTCGCCGCGGGAAGCCGCGCCGACGATCTCGCCCATGCCGATCGAGGCCAGGTCGCCGTCACCCTGGTAGGTGAAGACGGTCCGGTCGGGGTAGACCCGCTTGATGCCCGTCGCCATGGCGGGGGCGCGCCCATGGGCCGCCTCCACAAAGTCGATGTCGAAGTAGTTATAAGCAAAAACTGAACAGCCAACGGAAGCCACGCCGATCGTGTTTTCCACCAGGCCCATTTCTTCCAACACTTCCGCCACCAGGCGGTGGGCCACACCATGGGTGCAGCCGGGGCAGTAATGGGTCACACGCGGGTCAAGGGCTTCGGGCCGCTGGTAAACAATTTTGGTCGGTACGTCTGTTGCTACCATACTTTTTCTCTCCTTATCCTATCGTCTCAGCCAAACGGGTCAGCCAGCGGTCGCGGGGATGGCCTGCGGTGGTGAGGGGTCCTTCCGCCAGGCGATTGATCTCCGTCAGGACTTCATCCGGGAAGGGCACCACGCCGCCCATCCGTCCAAAGAATTCCACCGGTTTGCGGCCGCGGACGATCAGGCGAACATCCTCCAGCATCTGCCCGGCGTTCATCTCCACCACCAGCAACCCTTCCACCTGCTGGGTCAGCTCTTCGATAATGTCCTTCGGGAAGGGGGCCAGGGTGATCGGTCGCAAAAGGCCGACCTTGATGCCCTGTTCTCGGGCGGCCCGCACCGCCGATAACGCAATCCGGCCGGCGGTGCCAAAACCGACCACCACGAACTCGGCGTCTTCCAGGAAATAGCCTTTATAGCGGACCTCGTGCTTTTCGATTTCCTGCCAGCGGGTCATCAGACGCAGGTTCATCACCTCCTGGGCTGGCGGGTCCAGGTTGATGGAGGTCAGGATGCGCTTCTCGCCGTCTTTGGCGCCGCGCACCGCCCAATCCGGCACCTCGGTCTTGAGGGGCTGCATCGGTGGGATCTCAGCCGGTTCCATCATCTGGCCAATGCTGCCGTCCATCAGGATGGCGGCGATCGAGCGGTATTGATCGGCCAGGTCAAAGGCCAGGCCGGTCAGATCCACCGCTTCCTGGACGCTGGCCGGCGCGAGGACGATCAGGCGATAGTCGCCGTGTCCGCCGCCGTGGACGATCTGATTGTAATCGCCCTGGGCCGGGGCAATGTTGCCCAGGCCGGGTCCGCCCCGCACCACATCCACCAGCACCATCGGAACCTCCGTCCCGGCGATGTAAGACAGGCCCTCCATCATCAGGCTGACGCCCGGGCTGGAGGAAGAGGTCATCACCCGCTTGCCAGTGCAGGCCGCGCCGTAGACCATGTTGATCGCGCCCAGCTCACTCTCGGCCTGTACAAAAGGCCGGCCCAGTTCGGGCATGCGGGCTGAGAGGTGCTCCAATAGTTCGGTTTGGGGGGTGATCGGGTATCCAAAATAAGCCTCAAGGCCGGCGCGCAGGGCTGCTTCCGCCACCGCGGTGTTGCCCTTGATCAATTCCTTCGCCATCCTAAGCCTCCGTTTTCTGTTTTTCGTAGCGGTAAACGGTGATGGCGGCATCCGGGCAGACCGTGGCGCAGATTCCACAGCCGGTGCAGGCTTCGGGGTTGGCCATATAGGCGGGATGATAGCCCTTGGGCGTCAGGTGGTCCATATCCAGGGCCAGAACGTCATGGGGGCAGTCCGTCACGCACAGTTCACAAGCTTTGCAGTACAACTCGTTGACTTCGATATATCCCTTGGCGGGCATTCAGGATCCTCCTTATTTAGTTAACGGTATTCTCTGTCCTGGAAATACATTGGGTGAGGCTTCACAGGACAGGCGCTACTAGTATACTTCAAAACTGCTGCCAGCTTTTAAATGAAAGGGGCCGACTCGTCATGATTCTGTGGTGATTTTCATCTTGAATCCGGATGGGTGGGTTATGGCGCATGGCAGCAGCCTACTTGATCATGCTGGTGTCCTCACCAGCGTGAATATGATTCATGATTCATTCTTGATTGATATTGCATCAATGCCTTTACCTTCCGGCGTGAGACCCCTGCCTGGAGCTCAGCGGAACACCTTCAGGTGCGGAGCCCGAAGGGCGTGGGGGCCAGGTCAATTGGAGCCATGTAGGTTGACATGATATATCGGCCTTCTGATGAGGTAACGGTGGTGCAACCGCGCCACACAAAACCTGCTTGGTGCAG
>CAZLEK010000038.1:0-7845 GCA_964558525.1 uncultured Candidatus Brevefilum sp. | reverse complement strand
TGGTGCAGGCAACCGGACTGCACCCTACGATGGAACTATCAGCATGCGCTGGAATAATGCAGGCAAATCCGCTGTCAAACCGGATTCCGCCTTCGCAAGATAGTTGTAGGGTGGGTTGGCGAAGAACAACAGTCTACGGAAAAAGCGGCATTGGAGAAAATGATGTTCCTTAAGACTATTGGAGGACAACCCACCAAAATTAACCCCATTATGATCCACTTTTTTGGTGGGTTGTCCTCATTTATGTCATTAAATAGCGACCGATAGCAAATGACAACTTCCATCTATCTCATTTCGCTCACCAACCCACCCTACAAAAGAATTACCAACCCACGCTACGATGATGGCAGCGCCAGCATGCGGTGGAACAATTCGGGTAGATCCGCAGCCAACCCGGGATCGGTTTTTGTGAGATAAGCAATATAGGCCTCCCCGCCGGCATAAAAGGTCACCCGGCTGTAGGGTTTTTGCAAGCCCCCTGTGTTCACAGGTAACCCCAGACGGATTTTGACCTGGTTCTCCACCCAGCGGGCAAAGCCCTCCTTCCACTCCTGCCAGACCATGTATTCATAATCATGGCGGCCCAGGTAGGCCCGCAGGGCTGTTCGTGTGCCCCTGATCAAGGCCGCATCATCCATCTCCAATCCATTAAGGAACTGCGTGTAGGGCTGGATAAAATCCTCGGCGGTATAGGGGAAGGGGTGCTGGATCTCCCACATGAAGTCGCCCTGCTCCTGGGCCTGCCGGGCGATATCCAGCGTCATCTTTAGTTCCTGCTCGCAGGTTTCATATTGGTAGCAGTGGACAAACTCATGCAGCAGCGTGATGTACCCGTCTTGGGAATCAAACACATCCGGGGTCACCACACAGGCGATCCGTCCCCCGTAGGCCTCAAGCTGGAAGGCCGCCCGCACGCCCTGCGGGACCGGCATGGGCGCCGGAATGTCTTTGATAAAGCGGTAGGCGCCTTCTTCAGGGGTCAAATCATACACATGGAAACGATCATTAATAACCACGGCTACCGGATAGACCTCCGCCAGGGCCGGGTTGATCTCGTCCACCGATTTTTTCAGGGTTAGCAATTTTCCCAATTCGTTTGCAAATGATTCCATTGACATTCCACCGTGTTTTGATTTTGATATGAATATCACCCTCCATTCTAACGGCAAATGCCCCTTCTTTGGGATGAAAAACCCGCCCTGCTCAATGGTAGAATCTAAGCACCTGATCCAATCTAAGGAGAGAACCCATGCCAGAAGCTGTGATCATTGATGCCATTCGTACGCCCATCGGGAACCTGGGCGGCATGCTTTCCGGGGTGCGCCCCGATGACCTGGCCGCCATGGTCCTGCGCGCCCTTGTGGAGCGGGCTGACCTGGACCCCCTCCTGATCGAAGAGGTGTACCTGGGCTGCGCCAACCAGGCCGGCGAGGACACCCGAAATGTGGCCCGGATGGCCCTGCTGCTGGCCGGGCTGCCGGTGGAAATCCCCGGCGTGACCTTCAACCGCCTGTGCGCCTCAGGGCTGACGGCGGTCAACCAGGCCGCCCGTTCGATCCGCGCTGGCGACGGTGATGTTTTCATCGCCGGCGGCGTGGAGAGCATGAGCCGGGCGCCCTACGCCCTGCCCAAACCAAACGAGCCGGTGGGGGATCTGACCGCTTACGACACCACCCTGGGCTGGCGCTTTGTCAACCCCCGCCTGGCTGAGGCGTATTCCACTGAGCCTATGGGCGTTACCGCTGAGAACATCGCCGAAATGACCGGAATCACCCGCGAGGCGCAGGACGCCTTCGCGCTGGCCAGCCACCAACGGGCGGTGGCCGCCATCGACTCCGGCAAGTTCGCCGAGGAGATCCTGCCCGTACCGGTCCCCCAGCGCAAGGGTGACCCCATGGTCTTTGATACCGACGAACGCCCACGCCGCGACACCTCCCTGGCCGCCCTGGCGCGTCTGCGCCCGGCATTTAAGCCGGGTGGAAGTGTTACCGCTGGCAACAGCTCCGGCCTGAACGACGGCGCGGCCGCTTTACTGGTGATGAGCGCAGCCAAAGCCCGGGACTTGAAACTCCAGCCCATGGCGCGGGTGGTCAGCATGGCAGCCGCCGGCGTGCCGCCCCGGATCATGGGCACCGGGCCCATCCCCGCCACCAAAAAAGCCCTGGGGCGAGCAGGGCTTGAAATCAATCAGATTGGCCTGGCGGAGATCAATGAAGCCTTTGCCGTCCAGGCGCTGGCAGTGATGGATGAACTGGGCCTGGCCCACGAGATCACCAATGTCAACGGGGGCGCGGTGGCCCTGGGTCATCCCCTGGGATGCTCCGGCGCCCGGATCATGACCACGCTTTTGCATGAGATGCGCCGCCGAGCGGCTGGCATGCCAAAACCCTTCTACGGGTTGGCCACCCTGTGTGTGGGCGTCGGCCAGGGCGAAGCGACCATCATAGAATGGCTGGACTGACCTAACTGTGTAACCCTAAGACTCTGGTTTGTTTTCTAATGCACTGCTGATCAGGTCTTGAATCCGCCCCACCATGCTGACTGGGTCGGGATGCAGGCCTTCAATCAACAGCGTATTTTCAAAGATCTGCTCCGTCACCAGTTTGAACCGCGGGTCGCCTTCTGGCAGTTCCGCCAGGCCGGTCACAATCGGGTGGCGCGGGTTGAGCTCCAAGACCTTCTTGGGCAGCTCAAAGGTCTTATCCATCATCTGGTACACCCGCTGGAGGGACTGCTCCGGCGCGCCTTCCGGGTCCACCAGCCGGGCGGGAGAGTCTACCAGGCGTTTGGTCGTCCGCACCTCGCTCACCCGCTCACCCAACACAGCTTTAACTCGCTCAACCAGGCCGGAGACTGCATCTTCATCCATAACCGGCGTTTCAGATCCCTCAGCTTCCGCCTCCTCCGCCTCCGGCAGGTCGGCGTCGGCGATGTTTTCAAAGGGATGCTCCTTATACGCCTTCAACTGCATCAGCATGAAGGGGTCCACCTGCTCGGTCAACACCAGCACCTCGATGCCCGCCTTGCGGAAGCCATCCATATGGGGGCTGTAGCGGACTGCGGCGGGATCGTCGCCCAGGAAATAATAGATCTTCTCCTGATCATCATCGGCCCGGTCGAGATACTCATCCAGAGATGACCAGCCTTCCAAATCCTGATCGGTGTGGAAGCGCAGCAGCGGGAAGAGCTTTTCGGGTTCATCCTGCTCCACCGCCACACCCTCCTTGAGGTAACCGCCGTAAGCCTCCCAAAATTTGACATAATCTTCGGGAGAATCCTTTGCCAGGGATTTCAACAATTCCAGCGCCTTGCCGGTGACCAGCTTTGAAAGCAGCACCATGATCCGGTTGGACTGCACGCTCTCCCGGGAGACGTTCAAGGGCAGGTCTTCCGAATCCACCACCCCTTGGATGAAGGGCAGGTATTGGGGCAGCAGGTCGGTGGAGAATTCCTGGATCAAGACCTTCTTGGCGTAAAGCTTCAGCCCGGGCTCCTTGCGCGGCGAGAAGACCAGGTTTTGTGGGTTCTCCGGAAGGAAGAGCACAGCGTACATTTGGGCGGGCGCGTCTACAGCCATGTGCTCGTAGGCCAGCGGGTCATTGAAGTCCAGGGTCAACTGCTTATAAAATTCATGATAGGCTTCTTCTTCCAGTTCACGCGGGTTCTGGCGCCACAAGGCCGTCTGGCGGTTGACCGGTTCTTCGGAGTCGCCAAGATAAATTGGATATTGGACGAAGTCCGAATGGCGTTTGATCACCTGCCGAAGCCGCGATTCTTCCAGAAATTCCTTCGCATCCGCCTTAAGCGTGATCCGCACCTCTGTGCCGCGCTGATCACGGTCGGCGCTTTCCAGCCGGTAGGTATCTTCCCCGGTGGCAACCCAGGCCGTGGCTTCCGCATCCTTCTGATAAGAGCGAGAGACCACCCGAATCGACTCGGCCACCATGAAGGCGGAATAAAAACCCACCCCAAACTGTCCGATGATTTCGGCCAGGTTCTGGTCGGTCTGCTGGGCGGCTTCCACGAAGGCCTTGGCCCCGGAGCGGGCGATCGTGCCCAGGTTGTCCACCAGTTCCTCGCGGGTCATCCCGATGCCGGTATCCTCAATCACCAACAGGTTCTGGTCTTTGTCCGTTCGAATGCGGATCTCGAGGGGCAGGTCAGGATCTTGCACATCCCGGTCGGTGAGCATCACGAAATCCAGGCGCGCCAGGGCGTCTGAGGCGTTGGAGATCAATTCCCGCAGAAAGATCTCCCGTTCGGTGTACAAGGAATGGATAAGGATGTTCAATAACTGCTGGGTTTCAGCCTTAAAGGGGATCGCCTGGCCATCTTGAGGTATCTGCTGATCTGACATTTTAAATCTCCCTAATTTAATTAACGGTGACGGACATAAATATAATCAAAATTGATAAGAATTCCATAAGAAGGTCGGCTTTAAACAGCGAAAAAGTAAATCTGGCTGGATGAAGCCGCCCTACTTCGCCTCCCTGGGTGTGGTCGCCCAGGCAGCAATGCCTGTCAGCCAGCGGCGGGGGACAAAACGCTGAAAAAAGACGATCAGTTTATTCATCAGGCCCGGAACGTGAACCCATTTCCCTCGCGCCGCGGCGCGCAGACCCGATCTCACAACCGGTTCGGGCTGCATGGCCGTCAGGCGAGTAAGGATGGTCTGGTTTAGATCGCCCTTCTCCTGAAAAGCTGTTTTAACCGCCCCCGGGCACAGGCAGGTCACACCCACACCGGCGCCGCGCAATTCTTCAGACAGAGCTTCTGAAAAGTGAAGGATGAAGGCCTTGCCGCCGCCATAAATCGCGTCCTTGGGCCAGGGGACAAAGGAACCTGTAGAACCTAAATGGATGATATGCCCGCGCTTTCGAGCAATCATCCCAGGCAAAAAGAGATGGGTCAGATGCACAACAGAGCGCTGGTTCAGCGACATCAGGGACTGCAGGTCGTCCCAGGCGGTTTCGACAAAGGACCCATATTCATGGGTGCCGGCATTGTTCACCAGCAAGTCGATTTCAACCTCCTGCTCCTGGGTCTCGTTAAAGACCCGCAGGGCCTCCCCGGGCTGGGAAAGGTCGGCCACAATATAACGGGCATTGATTTGATGCGCTTCGCCCAGAGCCTGACACATCTCGGCTAATTTCCCCTGGCTGCGGGAGACCAGTACCAGGTCACAGCCCTGCGCTGCGAGCTGATGGGCAAACGCAGATCCAATCCCGCTGGTGGGTCCTGTGATGAGGGCTGTTTGGATTTCTTTATTCACAAGTAAAATTCCTTTCTAAATGTAAGCTTAACCTGCTTTGATTATATTGGAATCCGGTGACGATTGGGCCCATGATAACCAGTAAGCATAGCAGGGGAATCGCAAGATCCCCACGAAAAGTTATGATCGAAATACTTTTTACCTGAAGGGTGATCGATGGTATCTCATCCAAACTTTCCGCTCTCGCCGACGTCCCCGTTGGCGAAAAAAGGCCAGCTTTTAATGCAAATTTCTCGATGGATATAATATTTACGCCTTCCTTGCTCATTTCCCCACAAGGAGGTCGCTGCGGGGAGCCAATTTTTTTCAATACCTCTAATTTTGCGGTTGCCCGATTAAGCATCGATCAAACTTCGCGTTCGGTGAAGTTTGGTCTATAATAAATGAAAACATTGCAGAAAAAGGAACACCACCTATGAGCATCTGGCAGGCGATTTTCGGACACCCCGCCATCCGCAAGCTGCCCCCGGCGCCCAAACGCGAGGTCAAGCAGCTGCTTGAGGAGTTGGTCCGCATCGGCAAATTTGAAGATTATCTTTCGGTGCACCGTGGAGGAGACTACGACCGCAACTACCATCACAAACGCGCCCGTGAGATCGGGGCTCGGTTGGAGGCGATCGGCGGCGAAGATTTAATGTGGGCGGCCCGCGCCCATGTCAAACGCAAGCTCGATCGGACGATGGCCGAACACCTGGACTACTGCTGGATGGACATCGGCGGCTGGCAGCCTTGATTGGAAACCCCATATTATCCCAGGCTGTCGCAGGATGATGCGCTTATAATATCATTAATGATGAATAGTTAATCTCTCAAGATTTCAGGGAAAGAAAATCGATCATTCTCAAGTGCAGAAAAGGACAATCGATGAGCGATCAAAACAATCAAGAACAAGAACGACGCGAAGAACGCGAACCACGACCGACCTATTACGATGAAAAGGCGGAAGAAAAGTACTACGAAAAAGAAGAGGAAAAGCGCGACGAAAAAAGCCATCAGGATCCCCTGAGCTCCCTGGTGTGGGCTTTGATCCTGATCTGGGCGGGTTTGGTCTTTCTGGGTGAAAATCTCGGCCTGCTGGACGCGATTGTGGCCGACCCGGTTCAGATTGGCGATGTCACGATCCGACAGGTGAGCACCTGGTCGATGATCTTCCTTGGCGCCGGCGTTTTGATCTTTGTGGAAGCGCTGATCCGCACCTTCGTGCCGGCTTACCGCTCCTCCACCGGCGGGAACTTCTTCCTGGCCGCCGTCTTTTTGGGGATCGGCCTGGGTGGGCTGGTCGGCTACTCACTGGTCTGGCCCTTCATCCTGATCGCCATGGGCCTGGCCGCCTTAGCCAGCGCCTTGATCCGCAAGCGGTAGGTTTCCTAAAGCGCGCCTAAATCAAAGGTTTTGGCCATCCGCCAGGCATGCAGCAGCGGCGTGTGCCATTGGTCACGCCCGATGCAGCGGAAATACGGTGGAGGGTAGGCGCGGATCAGGTCGCCAATTTTATATCTTGCCAAAACGGGCGTTGAGACCACCAGGCTCCCGGTTTCACCGGGCTGCATCTGGTGGAGCATCTTGACGCCTTGTTTGGTTTCAACCTCAAAGAAGAATAAATCATAGTTGGGGACCCAGGCGCGTTTTTCATCCATTTGCTGGCCGAACATCCCCTCCGTGGCGCCGTAGATTTCACGGATCGTGGCCCCCTTACCGTACAGGGACTGCAGGGCGCCGGCGCGATAGGTGTTGATCCCAGGGGTGCTGCCCAGGGTCATCACCTGGACCTGCCAGAGATCCTTGGGGTATTGGCGGTGTTTCTTAAATAAGTACCGTCCAAATTCCATCGCGGTTGGCGCCACCCCTCCCACCAAGGTGACATTCTCTTCCAAACACTGCTCGTAGGCCAGGTCGAAGCGCTTTTCCCAGGCGGACCAGGCCTTGGAACCGCCCAGGGCGTCGATCGCCTCCTGGGCAGGGACGGAGCGTACGGGGGTTTTATGTGAAACAAAGCGTGTGTAGATCCCTGAGCTGTAACCGTACTCCACCTCCTGATCGCCTGCCTGCACTGTACCAACCACCGAAGGGAAGTTCAGGTTGAGGTTCACGCCGGCGAAAACCGCTGGCGAGCGGGTCTGGGCGGCGTACATCATCACTGCCCGGCCGGCGGAGACCCGCATCTCAATATCGGTGGGCGTCATGGGGATGAACTTGCTCTCGTCCCTGGTGGTCCCGCGGGTGATCGCCCAGCCCAGGGCTGGCTCATTGAGCAGCAGCTCGGTTTCACCAGCCATGACCCGCTCGATGACGGGTTGGTAATCCTCATAGGTAGCCACTGGGAACTGGGCACGGTAATCAGCAATCGTTCCGACCTTCCCCGCGCCATACTTCTGGCCGTAAGCTGTTTGCTCATAAATCTTCAATAAGCGCTGCAGCACCGCTTCCTGCGTCGCGGCCGGGTTCTGCAGGGAGGTCTGCCACGGCGCCAGCATCTGCGCGATTTGCTCCATCGGTGAGGGCTTTGCCTGAGATTCCATCGGGTCTCCTTTGATTTGTGGGGTGGTCCATTGACCTTGATTTTATCATCATGT
>CAZLEK010000037.1:0-22559 GCA_964558525.1 uncultured Candidatus Brevefilum sp. | reverse complement strand
AATCGCATTATTACCCGTAAAATTGGCGAATGTTTGGATCTATGGGAAACTCAGGAGACTATATGATGACTCTACGAATATTATATTGAAACTGGCTCTATCTCAAATAGCATGAAGCAGGATTGTAGGGCTGGCGTGGGTTGATTGTTGGCTGGGCGTCAAGTAGTTCTTCTGGAAATGGCTATACTATAAACAGAACAGTTGCTTGAACAACATCTTTTCTCTCCTTCTGCAAAGAGCCGGGGCCGGCGTACCCCGGCTCTTCGAATTTTAACCATCCCGACCGGTCTCCCCAGCAGTTTCAACAGTTTTTAGGGCCTTATCCACAGTTTAAGCAGGGTTATCCACAGGTTCAGCCCCCCATGATCGCCTGAACCATTTCGCTGCTGAGCTCTGTTTGCAGGCCCTCGCCAGTGAATCGCCAAATGACCTGGGCGAAGCGATCGACAAAGTACCGGTCGTGGGCGATGGCGAGGATCGAGCCCTCAAAGCTGCTCAAGGCCGCTTCAAAGGCCTCCTGCGAGGGCAGGTCCAGGTGGTTGAGGGGTTCATCCAGCAGGAGCAGGTTGCAGCGCCGCCCGACCAATAAAGCCAGCATCAAGCGCGAGCGCTGACCGTATGAAAGGGTCTTTACCGCCTGGAAAACCTCATCCCCCTTGAAGAGAAAACGATGCAGGAAGGTGCGCGCCTCGGTGTGGTTGTAAAAATCCGGCAGCTGTTGGATCGTCTGCAAGACCGTCAGCCTGGGATCCAGCATTTCCTGTTCTTGCGAGAGGTAACCGGGTTGGACGCCGCTGCCATAGGCGAATGCGCCCCCCAGGGATGGGGTCTCTCCCAACAGGGTTTTGAACAGGGTGGTTTTGCCAATCCCATTGGGCCCCACCAGGGCAATCCGCTGCCCATGGGTGACGGTCTGGGTGATCGGCGGCAGCAGCGCCTCCCCGTCGTAACCGATCCGCAAGCCGTCCAGCTGGAGGACGATCTGACCGCCCTCCGGCGTATCTGCGAAATGCATGCGCATCTCCCAAGACTGGGTGGGCTTATCCAGGGCGCCGTCTCCCTCGAGGTAATCAATGCGCTTTTCAATGTTCTTGGCGCGCTGCACGGTTTCCTTGGCGCGGTTCTGAAAATGACCAACGGAGAAGCCGTCCGTGTTTTTGCCGTCGGCCTTGCCGCCCTTATGCGGTTTGGCCTGATCCCGCACGCTGCGGGCAGCCTTTTTCAGCCGCTTGATCTCATCCTGCTGATCCACAAAAGCCTGCATGGCAGCTTCAAAGGCTGCTTCTCGGGCTTCTAAAAAATCTGAATAGTTTCCAGGATACTCATCCAGGCCCTCCCCTGTGGGAGAGAAGGCCACCACCTTATCAATGGCGGCGTCCAGAAAAGCCCGGTCATGGGAGACGAGCAATATACTCCCCCGGTAGGACAGTACCCAATCCGTCAACCAATCCCGCATCTCAAGATCGAGGTGGTTGGTGGGTTCATCCAGCAATAGCAGATCCGGCCCGTCTAGCAAGACACCGGCCAGCGCCAGGCGGACCTTTTGTCCGCCGCTCAGCTCAGCGACGGGTGTCTCTTGGGGAAGGGACACCAAATCAAAGCCATTCAGGATATCCAGACGTGAGCCTTCCATCTCCTGGGCGCGGCTCAGTTCTTTGAGCAGGGACTCGTAACGCCTGATCAAACCGGGGTCTTCAGGTTGTTCAGCGAGCGCGCTGCAAACATTTTTGACTGACTCGAGGGTTTCATCCAGGTTGGACGCGAAGCGATTCAGATACCCGCCAAGGGTGTCGCCAGGCTCAAAGCTGATCCCCTGGCGCAGGTAACCAATGCGCAGGCCGGCAGGCGTGAAGGCCACCTGGCCAGAATCAGGCTTTTCAACACCGGCGATGATATTCATCAGGGTGGACTTGCCGCAGCCGTTCGGACCGACCAAGGCAGCGCGCTCCCCTTGATTGAGACTGAATGTGATATTTTTGAGAACGGATTTGAGCCCGTATGATTTCGTGAGATGGTGCACTTTAAACACAACAACCTGCCTTCTTAAAAATAAAAACCGAGGGAAAGCCCTTGGTTAATCAGGAAAAACAAACCGTCTTCGGCTTTCCAAAATCCTAAGAATTTTACAGGTTGATGCGAGTCACACACGGCTCCTTACTATTGAATCTGATCATGATTATAACCTAAATTTTACAATGCTGTCCCCCCACCAACGGGTGAATGGAAACTGACCATCTGGATAGTGTGAAAAGGTCATGCTCTCATGCTGAACCGATAAATCGAACGGAGATGAAATCCTTTGTTTGGACAGCTCCGGAAACATTCCACTTCGATAAAGGATGCCATTCTCGGATTGACCCAAGCGCTTTCTTGGCGCTGGACTGGGCGCCACACCAGCAGAGATCCGGGTTTATTCGTCAACCCCTCCAAGGATCTGTTTGCGTCTAAATCCTTGCTTCAGTCGCCAGCGGCAGCCAGACCCGCATGGCGCCAGCCTGCCGGTTGTCCCAGGCATAATAAGGCACCGCCCGAAAGGGTACCGGATGAAATTCCGGGGGTCTACGCCTGTATAGTTCAGGCCCCCAATCATTGACGTCCACCCTTTTGGCCTGGCCGCCAACCACCACCACACCCTCCAGGACGTCCGGCCTGAACTCGCTGTTAAAGCTCCCGGTACCTGTAAAAAATAGTCGATCCAATGGGACTTTTTGATCCACGGCTTCCAGGCAGTAAACCAGCGGCCCGCGCATCAAAGCAGCTTTGCCCACATCCGCCTGGATCTCCGGGTGAGGATAGACCAGCTCAGCCGGCATGGCCCACTGCAGCCGGAGCTGATCCCCCGGCCGCCATTCCCGCGAGAGCACAAAATAGCCGCGCTCGAATTTCACCTCTGCAAGCATATCCCTTCCGTTCAGGTAAATCTGCCCCAGATGACACCAACCGGGTTTGCGGAGCCTCAGGGTAAAGGTCCGGCGCGCTCTACAATCAAATTCGAAACACACAACCCCATCCCATGGATAATCCGTTTGCTGGCGGATCGTCAGTGGCCCAAATCCAAGATCAACTTCTGCCCGGGACTGCACATATAAATGGACATCAATCTCATCTGGGCCAACAGAATACAGGTAGCGCCCGATGGTGGGCAGGAAGCGATTGATGTTAGGTGGGCAGCAGGAACAGGCAAAAAAAGGTTGGCGATGATGCTCCCCGTCACTTGAGAGCGGGTTTTCATAAAAGAACCGGTCTCCTGACAGGGAAACCCCGCCCAGCAGACCATTGTACAGGGTCCTTTCCATTACATCCGCATAACGGCTGTCTAGGTCCAGCTGCAGCATGCGGTGCGCCCAAAAAACCAACCCGATGGCCGCGCAGGTTTCGGCATAGGCTGACTGATTAGGCAGGTCATAGTCGCTTGTAAAACCCTCGTTCTCTCGGGAAGGGCCGATCCCGCCGGTCAGGTACAGCTTATGTTTGGTTAAATCTTCCCACAAGCTTTGGAGGGTCATTAAGAGCGAACGGTCTCCCGTTTCCGCAGCCAGGTCCGCCATCCCTGAATACAGGTACATCGCCCGCACAGCATGCCCAACGACGGATTTTTGCTGGCGGACCGGGCAGTGAGATTGGGTGTAGGCATGTGTTTTGGCCCAGTAATCCCCAGGGTCCTCGCCCCGCTCACTGGCCTCTAAATCAAAATAATGCGGGAACTGGCCGCGCTCGTCAATGAAATAGGCTGCCAGGTCAAGATACTTACGCCGGCCTGTGTGGCGGTAGAGCCTAACCAGGGCCAGTTCCAGTTCCTGATGCCCAGGGTAACCGTGCTTTTGATCCTCTGCTGGCCCAAACACCTGGTCGATCAGGTCGGCATAGCGCATCATCCCCTCTAAAAAGCGCCTGTTCCCGGTGGCGCGATGATGGTCAACGGCAGCTTCGATCAGGTGCCCGGCGCAATAAAGCTCATGTTTGTCGCGCAGATTGTTCCAGCGCTGGTCCGGCGCAATCACCGTGAAGTAGGGGTTGAGATAACCGTCTGTCCCCTGGGCGGATAAGATCCGGTCCACGACCGCTTCGACTTTACCAAGTAAATCCGCATTGGGGTGGTTGATCAGGCTGCAGCACGCGCCCTGCACCCATTTGGCGACATCCGAGTCCCAGAAGACATGCGGCTTGGGCCGGTCGGATTCCGGCGCCCAATCCAGGTCATAAGCAGCCAAGCGGCCTGTTTTCAACAGCTGTTGGTAGACTGCCTCCAGCCCGCGCTCGCGATTGGCCTGCAGGCGCGGAGACCAAAAGGCATCTTCGATTTTTACCCGCTCAAATGGGATCGGCCCTCTCTGGAGATTAATCTGAGACATACGCCATCCCACGCTTAAAAGGATTCCATTAATAATCGATTGTGCTCAGTCCAAACTGCCAGGCCAGACGCCATGATCGAATCACTGACTAGCCCGACGGCGCATTATTTATCTTTAAGGCCTGATCCTTGATCCCAAACAAGGCCAAGGTAGAGATCAGGAACAAGAGGCCAAAGATGCTCAACAGCACGGTGAAGCCGACCGCATCGCCAATCGGGCCGCCGATGTAGGCGCCAATCGCGCCTGCGCCTGCCCCGGCCAGGTTTTGGATGCCCAGGTAGCGACCGGCCGCTTCCTTGGGCACCAGGGTGGTCCCCAAAGCCCAGCTGGCGGAATAAAAGAACCCGATAGCAATCCCGACCAGCAAGCCTCCAACATACAGCAAGGTCATATTGATCGAGGTGGTGACAACAATGGTTCCCACCATCGCCAGAACGCCGCTAAAAGCACAGACCCGCTTCCGACCCAATTTGTCGGTCAGCCAGCCAGCCGGAATGCTCGAAATTAAGATCGCCACCCCCACAAACATGACCAGCATGGCTGTTGGTCCAGCAGCTTCAGCCCCTTCCAACTCAGGGAAGCGCTCCTGCAGGAAAAATAAGACAAAGCTTGCCAGGTTGGTTGAGCCCACCAGGAAGGCCAGCCGGTTGACCACCCACCAGGTAAAGGACTGCTTATCGCCAGGGGCTTCCTTGCCAACGCTGACCCTTACACTGGCCCAGATACCCAGAACCACCGCAATCACCATCCCCAAGACGCCCACCGCCGCCGTGACGATCAGGCCGGTCGTGTCAGCCAGCGCGCTGGTCAATGAGTTGACGTAATTGACCAGGGCCCCCGAGCCGAGGATCACCGCAGTGAAAATGGCTGTCATCGCCAGGAGGCGTAAAATCGGACCCCAGTCCATCTCATACGGGGGCTCTTTGATCGGCTTTTCCGGGGCAAACATCGCCAGAAATGTGCTCACCAGGACAACCGCACTCAATACCAGCAAGGCGCCCCAAATATTGCCAACTTCCACCAGCTTGGTGATCACAAAAGAGACAAAAATCAACGGGGCCGGCAGCTCAAAGAAGGCCTTCACCCCGGAGAAGCGACCATGCATAGACTCGGGAACAATATCCGGGATCAGCCCCTGCACAGCGGCATGGCCGGTATTGGACGAGAGCATAGAGAGGATATATGCGCCAAATAACACCCAGTAGCCGGTAGACCCTTCGAGGGTGGCAGCGATCACGCCAATACCAATAAAGACCAACACCTCCGTCAACCCGCCAATCAAGATAAATGGACGCCGGCGTCCAAACCGGGAGGTGGAACGATCAGAAAGGATGCCCACCAACCCCTGCATGAGCACGGCGATCATCAATGCCCACAAGCGCAAATTGCCATAGGCGGCGCCTTTTACCGCGTCCCCCATGAAGCTCTGCACCAGCAAGGGCAGCACCAGCGGGGTGAGGGTCTGCGAGCGCGCGGTGAGCCCAAAATAGAAGATATTGATTGTGATGTAGTCATACCAGCGGATGTCTCTCTTCATTTCGTTGTCTCCATAACAAACTAGGATTGGCCCTAACTGGTTTCGGAATGAAAACCTCGCCAGGCGGGATTGGTTTATTTCAGAAGTAAAATGCTGTAGATATCCAGGTTAAAAGTGAGGGTCTCTCCTTCCAGGATGTGCGTTTCCACACCGTCCGGGGATAGGACTTCTGCTCTGACCGGCTGGGCAAACTGGACTGAAATTTCCTGAGCCTTTTGGCTGTAATTCACTAAATGCACCTGCTTTTGACCGCCGCGCTCCCAATATTCGATCAAAACCGGATCCGCTGCATGCACCCTGGGGGTGATCCCAGCCGGCAAAACCGCCAGCAAGGCGTTGATCAGGTTGGCTTTAGGCAGGTCGAAGAGGGCCTTTTTATTGACGAGTTTCACCATGTTCAAGCGGTCCATGATCCAACGTGACGGCTTGCTGCTGTGGTATGCATTTAGCAGGAAAAGGCCCAGGCTTTCCACCAGATCATGCCACATGCCGCCCCTGGCCGCCGCATTCAGCTTCCGCCAGGCCCACCCGGGCAGGGCCGGGACATGGACCGCTGAATGTTCGAAACCGGGGAATTGAAAATCCCGATCCTGGGGGGTGAAGGTCAATAAAACCGAAAAAGGCCCTGGCTCATCGTCTTTGCGGACCACACGCCAGGGAATCCCGGCTGCGGTGAGGGCCTGACCTGCGCCATAAAAAACCGGCGCCAGGGCCATCCAATGCCGCCAGAGGTCTTCTTCCGGGTGCATCAAACCCACCGGAGCCAGGTTGTCCCAGTCTTTGTAGAGGATTTGATGTTCCTCGAGCCAGCGGTTAATCCGTCCAATCGCGTTTTGCTGTTCCTGGTAGGCCGGATCGATCAGCAGGGTCATGCGCTTTCCATCGTTATATTCGGTACCCTTGATGGTCATGCTGGCGCCGCAGGCTGCCGCTTCAGCAATCCCCTGCTGATGCCGGCGGGGCGGGTAAACGGGGTCAAACCCGATCCCGACATCATAGGACAGCACACTCAAATGGGCCTGATTGCGGACAAATTCCCGGGTATTGCGGATCGTGAGGGCATTGTTGGAGAGACTAGGCTTTGGATCAGGATCCCAACGCGGCAGGGCAAAGTTTTCAACCATGATCACATCCTGGATTTTGGCCAGGGCTTCCACATCCAGGCCGTAAACCAGGTAGCTGTTGCGCATGGTCACGTCGAAATCGTTGGCGCTGATCGGGCAGCCCGGCTTCAACCCGCGGGCATAATCGGATAATTCCCTGATCGTCGCGGTCACCCGGCCGGCGCGCCAGCGAAGGTAATCTGCCACCTCGGAACGATCTGGCAGGATCTTCTCAGGAAGGCTGCGCCCGGTATCTTCCTGGTAAAGGCGCTGGCAGCGCTCGCAATAGCAGCCCGCGCCGCCCACCCAGGCGCCCAACAGGGCATTGGGCTGTTCGCCGTACCACATGTTATCGAAGAAGATCCCATCTGCCCCGCGCTCGATGGCTCCTTTGATCAGATCTTTAAGATGCGCCACCCAGCCAGGATGGGTCCAATCGGTCATATACCGTTCGGAATAATAATAGATCTTACGCCCCCTGGGATTGCGGGCGTACCAATCCTTTTCAGTAAAACTGCCTTGATAGACGCAATTGGAAGTTTGAATGTAGGCGAACACCGGCGTGCCGGCTTGATGGTAAGCTTCCGCAGCCAGGCGGAAATCCTCCCAATCTTCCGCTTCAATCTCCGGGGGAAACCCCCAATCGTACATCAGGTGAACCCAATTAGCGTACAGGGTCTTGACCACGCGATCCGCCGCCGGGCGTCTGTGCGCCTCCCGATGGACCGCTTCATCCACGGGGAAATCCATGAATTTCACCCGGTTCATCCGGATCGTACCCGGTCCGGCCCAAAGGTAAATCGGTCGGTAACTGCCAATCTGAAATTCTTGTGTCAAAATCGTCTCCTGTCGAGGATGTCAATCAAGGTGTGTGCTTTAGGTCATAAGGTGTGCCGGTTTTCGGTGGATACAATATCCGGCTGGATCATAGGTCATGCAGGATTGAACCTTTTGGATCCCGGTCCACTTCCCAGGGATAAACAATGAAAGCATCTGTCACTGCGGCAAAATAATCCGGCCGGTTGGTGCCAAACAAGTTGCGATAGGGGTTAAAATGCAAAACACAAGTATAGGGAAAACCGCCGGCGGCTGAAACGCGATTCTTCACCGAGGTTATCGTCCGCCCGGAGCCCCATACATCATCCATGATCAAGATCCGTTCCCCATTGAGCAAATCATCTTCGGGGAACATCAGGAAATTCGGCCAGGCCAGCAACCTGGGGCGTTCCATCTCCTCCAGTTCTGAAGGGAAATCGACCGAGGCAATCAATAATTTCTGAATATCCATGGCCTCAGCCAGCAGCCCGCCGGGGACAATGCCGCCCCGGGAGATCATGATCATCCCATCAAATGTGAAATCAAATTGGGGCAATAAATGATCGATTAATTGATCTACCTCCTGCCAGGTTAAGGCTTCACGTCTTTGCTGCATCGCTACCTTCCTTTTTCTCCTTGGGCTTCTTGGTCAGCGCCTGATTAAGGATATCAGGCGGAGAAGCATGCCTTCCACTGGGCGGCCGCTGGTTCGCTTCAACCGACAGCGCCCAAACATACAGTGCGGTGTGATAGCAGGTCCGGAAAAATGTGCTGAAGGCCAACCCTCCCAGTGAAAAAATCCCCAAGACTGCCAACCCCACGCCAACGGCGGCAAAAGCGCGCCAGGTGTTTGTAAACATTGGATCCGCCACCCATCCGGCAATCAATGCGCCAGCTGCTGCGCCGATCAGGAATGCGGCCCAGGCTGCCCCTTGAACCACCCAACCAACCGGCAGAAAACCGGGTTGGAAGCGTAGATAATTTTCAGCGACGATTTCCTTGACCCGTTCAACTGCTTCTTTCAGGCCACCACCCTCCAGGGCTAAAATCGGAGGGATCAAAGGATGGGCTTTAATCCACGCTTGATCGGGCCGGGTTTCTCTGGAAATAAGCTCCCGAAACCCAAGCAAAAGCGTCAAACCCGGGGCGGCCACAACGTAGATCAAAACAGCCAGCCAGGGGTTGGCAAACAAGCCGGTCTCCGGGTGAGTCAATTTCTGAGCATCATTTTGTTGGATCAGCCCGGCAAAAATGTTGGCCGTTTGCAAAGCCGTGATCTCTCCCCAAGCCGCCAGACTCAGCAAGTAGAGCGACAAGATTAAGCCGATCAAAACCCAGGCCAGGGGTTGAGACCCCAACCCAAGGATCAAGACGCCCAGGGGAACCAGATAAAGTACGGTCAGCGCCGCCCCTCCCAGGCTTAAAAACATCCAGGGTCTCTGGAGGGCTTCATGTTTTTGAGCCATTCTAAAACTGAGGTCGATAAACCGGAAGGCAGCGCTTAACCTTTGCACAAAATGAGTCCTGTTTACTTTGAAGATTTCTCATCTATTATAATGCCAGGTTTCATTACAGGATGGCCAGAATTTTCAACCCACTGAGCTCAGAGCAGGCTGGTGGGATCGACTTCCACGATCCAATCCGGCAATGTCCGGCCCCGTAATAACCGAGTGGGATCCGGACCACGCAAAACGATCTGCCAGCGGTAGCGGCCGGATAGTTTTGTAAAGAAGCAGGGAACCGGCCCCATGATCTCAACACGATGTGCTCCTTTGGTAATCCAATCCAAAAGACGTTGGGCCAGGGCACGGGCGGCCGCTTCTGCTTTTTGGGGGTCATAATGCCGGTATTCCAAGCGGATCAAACGGGAAAACGGAGGATATTGTAGATCGCGCCGGTAGGCGATCTCCTGCTCGTAGAAACCCTGAAAATCATGCCCGGCAGCCGTTTGAATGGCAAAATTTTCTGGTTCGTAGGTCTGGAAAATCACCCGGCCGCCCAATGGGCTGCGTCCCGCGCGGCCGGCCACCTGGGTGAGCAGCTGAAAGGTACGCTCTGTGGCCCGATAATCCGGCAAATTCAAACCAACTTCGGCCAGGATCACCCCGACCAGCGTAACAAGAGGTAAATCCAGTCCCTTCGCCAGCATCTGGGTACCGATCAGGATATCGGCCTGGTGGTCGCTGAACCGGGACAGGATGCGCTCATGGGCGTCTTTCTCCCGGGTGGTTTCTGCATCCCAGCGCAGGGTCCGTGCAGAGGGGAAACGCTCATGCACCAATTGTTGGACCTTTTCGGTGCCGGCGCCAAGCTGCCGGATCTGCTTGCTGCCGCATTCCGGGCAGATGGGCGGGATTCCGCGCTGGTACCCGCAGGTGTGGCACAACAATCTGTCTGGATGGCGGTGAAATGTAAGCGGCTTATCATCCCTCGGGCATCTAACCACAAACCCACACTTCCGGCAGAACACATAGGTTGCTGACCCGCGGCGGTTCAGGAAAAGGATCGCCTGCTGTTCCGTCTCAAGAACCTGTTCGAGCGCGGCTTGCATTTCACGGCTGAAAATGCTCCGGTTCCCGCTGCTTAACTCCCGCCGCATATCCACAATGGAAACCTCCGGCAGACCCAATTTCGCGGTCAGCCCCTCGCCCGCCGTCTGCGGCAGATCCATCCCCAGCCGACGAGCGTGATGAGCAATGGTCTCCCGGTGGGCCAGGATCCGATGGGGGAGCTGAATGATTTTCCAATCTCCGTTCACAGCTTGAAAATACTGCGTGATGCCCGGGGTCGCCGATCCCAGGATGACCACAGCCTTGGCAAGCCGGGCCAGAGCCACGGCGGTTGGCACGCCGTGATACAGCGGCAGGCCCTCTTGCTGATCATAGGAATCATGGTGGCATTCGTCCACCACAACCAGGCCCAAGTTCTCCTGGGGCATGAATAAGGCGCTGCGCGGCCCGACCAACACCGGCAGCTGACCATTGCGAACCCTGCGCCAGGTATCATAACGTTCACCGGCTGAGAGCTGGGAATGGATCACCCCGACCTGGCCGGGGAAGCGTGACAGAAAGCGTTTGACGGTTTGGGGTGTGAGCGAGATCTCCGGGACGAGGATGAAAGCTGTTTTCCCTTGGGACAGGGTTTCAGAGACCGCCTGCAGATATAATTCCGTCTTGCCAGAACCAGTCACACCATGAAGGAGGATCGGCGGCGGGGACGCTTCGCGCCCGCTCTCAGCTTTCAGCACGGAAGCGATCTCCTCCCAGGCTGCCGCCTGGTCCTGGGTGAGTTCCAGCGGGGAGGTGGGGACAAAGGCAGCGTCCTCCAGGGGGTCCCGGATCACCTGAACCTCCTGGATGCGAACCAGACCGGCTTTTTCTAATGCTTTTATGTCCCCGTAATTCCCACCCGTATGTGCATAGATGCTTGGTCTCTCGTGGGGTTGCGCCTGATCGGCTAAAAAATGCAGAATTTTTAGCCGTCGCTGGTGAACACGATCAATGGGGCTGAGAGGATCTGACAGTTTTTCGATATTTTCAGGCGCGATTGCCAGGATCACCATGGAAACCCGCTTCGGTTGAACGGTTGGTTCCGGCAGGATCGCCCGGGTCTTCACGATATCCGCCCGGGCCAGTTTCTCAAGAGTCCCGCGCCAGTCCACCTGCCGGATCCTGGCATCCAGCTGCCGCCCCCGCAGGCTGCCATCAGACTGCAGCAGACGCACAATCCGCTTCTCAAGCGGAGACAGGCTTGACTGATCAATTTCTCGCGCCGGATTGAGGCGGATGAAAGTGTCCGTCATCTGGCTGATCCCGGTGGGCAGCATCAGGTTGATGCACGCTCCCAGGGGCGAGAGAGTCTCTTCAGAAAGCCAATGGGCCAATTCAATCTGCACAGACGTCAGGGCTGGTTTCTCATCCACAAGGTCTTCAACGGGTCGGGTCTCTGGGACATCGGGGGTGGCAACAAACCGCAAGACCACCCCCTGGACTCGCTGCGTTCCAAAGGGAACGATCACCATGGATCCCGGTTCAATGGAATCTTCAAGCTCAGTCGGCAGGTGATAATGAAAACTACCGCTGATTTTCGGGAGGTTGATCGCTACCTCAACATAGGATTGCATAGGCTGATTTTACCTTGATTATGGCGCTGAAATCATCAGGCCTGATCAGGCCATAGGGCGGTCGCAAGATTCCCAAGAAAAGTTATGATTGAAATTCTTTTTATCTGAAGGGTGCTTGATGGTATCTCTTCCCACCTTTCCGCTCTCGCCGACGTCCCCGTCGGCGAAAATTCGCTATTTTAAAGGCAAATTTTTCTATTGGATGAATATTTTCGCCTTCCTTACGCATTTCCCCGCAACGAGGACGTTGTGGGGAGCCTAATCTAATCAATACCTCGTATTTTGCGATTGCCCTGATCAGGCCAGATTCATGGCTTACGAGTCAGACCGTCCTCTGGTAAAATACTCGTGTAAAAATTGTCCACCGGCAGCCCAGTAAGAAACCTGCCGGTGATGATGGACGGTCACACGCCGAAAAAGAGACCGTGACAAATTCGACAAATGCAGGCCCGGGCGAGCCGGGCCGGAAAGAACTTGCTTGAGGTTTGATACGATGCCAGTCCCAATCAAGACTGGTACGGTTTTACGAAATCGGTATCAGGTCCAAAACATCATCGGCCAGGGGGGCATGGGGAGTATCTATCTGGCTGAGGATTTGCGCCTGGAAGGCCGCCTCTGTGCTGTTAAAGAGGTGGAATATGACCGCGCCCTGCCGGAGGAGATGTTAAACGAGGCACGCGATCAATTCCAACGTGAGGCCACCGTGCTGGCCCGGCTTGATCATCCCAACCTGCCTAAGGTTTCTGACTTCTTCTCGATCAAAGCCCGGGACTATCTCGTGATGGATTATGTCCCTGGCAAAGACCTGCGCCAGTTGATGATGGAAGCCCGTCAGCAGGGGACCTTCATCCCTGAGGAAAAGGTGCTGGATTGGGCCAGCCAGTTAGCCAGCGCGCTTGAATACCTTCATAACCAAGAACACCCCATCCTGCACCGTGATATCAAACCCAGCAACCTAAAGCTGACCCCCACCGGCCTGGTCAAGCTGGTGGATTTTGGCCTGGTTAAACTGTTGGCCCCCGGTGAGATCACCATCACCGTTTTACAAGGCCAGGGGACCGCACTGTATACCCCACTGGAGCAATACGGCGGCGACTCCGGCCATACTGATGCCCGGAGTGATCTGTATGCCTTCGGAGGGACACTGTATCATTTACTGACCAACGAGCCGCCCCTGAACGTCCGGGACCGGTTCCTCAACCCCGGCAGCCTGACCCCCATCCGGGAAATCAATCCGGCAGTGAGCGTCCGTACTGAACGGGCTGTGCATTGGGCGCTTCAGCTCCACCCTGAGGACCGTCCCAAAGATATTGACGCCTTCTTAAATGCCTTATTCGTGGAAGATGCACCAATTAAAAAACCTTACCGCAACAGCCGGGGGATACCGCAAACAATCGGCTCACCTGAACGAATCCTGATCCTTCTCGCTGGTGGGTTGATGATCGTCAGTTTATTATTGACCCTTCTTCGAAATTTTTAAACCCTTACCCACCCCGATTAACACATCTTCAATTGAATATCCTTTGAGGGGACACCCGATTTTTCTAACTCAATCCAAACGCTTCGCCTGAGGTTAAGAACTTCAAACAGAGAAACTTTAAACGTCAAGCAATGGGAAATGTGACAAAATTATTCAATTTCCATTTTAGACCGTCAAAGGAGGAACCTTGATTCTACAAATTGTGCTGCTTTTCCTTGCGCTCATCATCCTGCCGGCTTTTTTATTCTACAGGCTGCTTCAGCCCAGGGAGAAAAGCTTATTAATGTGGCTCCTCAGGGTGTCATTTACAGGCGCCTTCACAGGCTATTTGTTTTTCGCCGGTCCCTGGTCTTGGATCACTTATTACCTGCGCTATCTATTGTTGGGACTGTTTGTGTTCTTCGCGATCCTTTCCTTTACCCGGTTAGAGGACCTGCCTTTGACCCGTTTTGATGAGAGAAAAAACTGGTGGCCTCTGGCCAATTATGGATTCAGCCTCCTTGTAGCCCTAGTATTATTGGGGTTGTCCATCAGAGGTCAATTCTACCGAGGGGATTCCGTTGAACTGGCACTCCCCTTTGATGAAGGCAATTTCTATGTTGGTCAGGGTGGAAACAGCATCATCCTTAATTATGCAAAGTACAGCCAATCCCAGCAGTTTGCTGTGGATTTTTTGGCGTTGAATCGGTTCGGAAGACGGGCAAACGGCATTTATCCATCAGATTTGATGCAATATGAGATATATGGGCAGCCTGTCCACAGCCCTTGCAGCGGTCAGGCGGCTGCGGTGGTTGATGGTTACCCCGATCTGACCCCACCGGAACGTGATCAAGATCACCCGGCGGGAAACCATGTGACCCTGGCGTGTGAAAATGTCAGGATTTTATTGGCTCATCTCCAACAAGGAAGTATTAAAGTAGCGGGAGGAGAAAGAGTCGAAACAGGCCAGATATTGGGTTTGGTAGGGAATTCTGGCAACACAACAGAACCCCACTTACACATTCATGCTGTAGATGGCGAGGAGGCCGACATATTTTCGGGTGATGCGGTGCCGATCTTGTTTTCGGGCCGCTTACCCACTCGGAACACGGTTTTTTCGATACCGGAAGAATAATAGAAACATTTCAAGCCAATGCGTTTATTGCGTTCAAAAATCCCAAGTATCCATAAAAAAATCACGGTTCTATTTTTGCATCCGCTTCGGATAGCGCCCTGATGTTCGCATCCACCAGATCAAACAAATGATCCAGCCGAACAACAAACCCACAATTACAATCTCGACAACAAAAAGGGTTCCTGATCTTGCCATCCAGTATTGGGTCCCCTTGAGGCCAACATTCAGGTAGGAGTAGGAGAGCAAAGCCCCAATAAAGGTACAAAGAGAAGAACGTAAACCCCAGCGCGGGGAACCCCACCAGACAAAGCCAACCAGGAAGGCTAAGCCGGCGCCCCCACCCATCACCAACAGGCCCAAGGCCCAATCCCCCAAGGTGGGATAGGTTTGATTTTCAGGCCCAGGGGTGCTGGTCGGTGTGGGCTCCTGGGTGGCTGTTTGCGAAGGCGTGACGGATGGCGTCGGTGAAACCATGGGAGTCGGTGTGTAAGCTGTCACCGACGTGCTGCCATCCTGAGAAATATTGATCTGCAATATTTCTGACTGGGCGGCTGGTTCGCTGGCCGCGCTGACCTCCAGACCACCGGCGGTTTCAATGCGATAGGTGAAAAAAGCCACCCCACCCGTAGTGGTGGTTTCAAACTGCTGGGTAACGCCCGGCTCCCCAGAGATGCGAAAGTTGAACCGAACCGGCGTACCGTTGGGAACCATATTCTGGTTATGGTCAACAATCTCACCGGTGCGAACTGTAATCGTATCGCCAATGTTAAAACTGGGCATCGGCGTCGGTTCTGGCGTTTGGGTCGCCTCCTGGGTTGCTTCCGGGGTTGCTTCCAGCGGGGTTTCTGTTGGCTCTTGAACCTCTTCTTCAGGCATCACCAAAGCCAGAGGGATCAACTGGTTTGGGTCTGGAGCAGTGACCGTGATCAAGTCATACCCGACCGCGTTCAGCGAAACTGGCAGTGCACCCGAGGGAGTCAATTCTTTCATTAATACGCGGGCTGCCACATCTGTGAAAGCCGGAACCTTACTGTACAGGGCGTAATAAGCGGTCACTTTGGAGATATTGGTCGCGTCCAGGTAGGTGGGTGAATCCATTGCAAAGACAATGACCTGCTTGTTGGCAAGCAAATCCGGCCGTTCAGCCAGGATTCTCTGAAGCACATTGGATTCGGGGACCTCCGGATCGATATCCAGGGTGTTGAAGATGACCCAATCCGCGCCATTTAGATTGGCCGCAAGAAATTCGCTGGCGCCATTTTCGATATTGTCTAAATAGTCAACCAGCTGGGTGAATGTATACGAAGAAAGATTGTATTCGAGGATTTGCCCGCCTGCCTGGGAGCCATACAGATTCAACAGCGATCTGGCCAGGGCATTGGTGCTGAGGGGATTAATGGGCGGACAATCTTCACACTGCGCAGCAGTTCGGACATCCGTGAAAATCACAATATCTTCATACCAGAGAGGCGCAGAGGGTATCACCGTGTCAATTTCCTCAGGAGAGGGATCAATCAGGGTCACAGCTGCCTGGGCGACATCAAAGGTGAGCGCCTGTGAGGTCCCAATTTCCACCCCTTCGGCGGATATTCGGGAAACCGATTCTATGGAAAACCCGCCGTACAGCTTCATTTTGGCATTCAGAATTCGCAGCACAGAGCTGTCCACTCTTTTGGCGAAGGCAGAATCCTCTTGATATTTCTGGACAAAGAAATCAAGGATAGAAAGCAGCGTTGTGTAAGCATCCGGATCCCCGGAAGCGACCAGATCGTCGATGTAGAGCATGTCATTACCCGCCAGAAAAGCGTTTCGGGCAATTTGCCTGGCATCTAAACCCGTATCATTTGGATCAAAGAAACGCTGTACAGCGCCGCTGCCCAGATTTTCACTGATCAACAACCCGCCCTCATCCCGCCAGGCGGCAAACTCAGGCAAGGCCATGACCTGGGATAAAGCGCTGGAATCAAAACTGATCGGCCGGGTGGTGGCCCGGATATTGCCTTGAAAGCCCTGGTAGCGAATATGGGAAACCGAGACCCCATCTACCCGCCCTGGATCTCCGGCCGACGGGGTTGTCACCGCGAAATAAGGGGCGAGCTCAATTTGCTTCAGCTGTTCCAAAGATTTACGCACTGTGGCCACTTCCATCTCTGGAGACCGGTCAGAATTGCCCGTTCCGGGAAAATTCTGGGCGACAACCATCACCCGGTTACCGCTGCCAGCGTGAACGCCGCTGATGAAGGACCTGCCCATTTCGCCCACCCAAAATGGGTCTCCGCCATACGTGTTCACCCCTAAAGAACTGGCCGCCTCGATATTGGTGGTTTCCAGGACATCCAGGTTGGGGCCTAAAAGCAGGTTCACACCCAGGGACCCCAACTCACTTCCCAACACTTCCCCAACCTCCTCCGCCAGACTGCGATCCCAGGTGGCGCCAATCGCCATTTGAGAAGGCAGTTGGGTCAATCCATTCAGGATCTGGTCGCCAGGAAAACCATTCCCGATTTGCTTTAGTCCAATCGATAAAGGCACATAGGCAGCGTATGCTTCGCCCTCCAGGGTTTCTTCAGGGATCCCACCCGTTGAAGCTTCCCATTCCAAGCGCTGCAAAGCCTCAATCATCTCCTTAGCGTTGGCAACCGTCTCGGAGGAGGTGAAATTATTGTTATCCGCCTGCAGGACCACGCCGCCAATATGGTGATCGGCGATCAAACTGGCAATCTGAGAATCCTCTGTGATCTCCGAACCTTGAAAGGTGACCAGAAACAGCTGGCCGATCTTCTCCTCTGCACTCATCACCTGCAGTAAAGATTCAGGTCTGGTTGGTTCAGCGGCGCGTGTGGGTAACGGGGCAGCAACAACCCCAATCAACAGCCCCAAGACCAGGAAAACTCGCCAGAATAATTTGAGCGCATCCACCATCAGGAATTGAGCACCTCCCGAGCTTTCTCGGGGTCATTGGTGATGATCCCATCCACGCCCAAATCCACCAGTCTGTTGATTTCCTGCGGGTCATCAACGGTCCAAACGTTGACCTGACGCTGCCTGGCATGCAGGGCTGACACAAGCACGGCATCCACATCCGCAAAATGTGGATGCAGAGCATCGTATCTAAAAAATCGCCAGACCCAGCGCAGGGCCTGCTGCGGCTGGGTGATCAACCCCAAACGAACCTCAGGCAGACGGCTGCGGACACGCGGGAGATTAAAGGGATTAAAGGAAGAAATTAATACCTCCTTCTCCAGGCCGCGGGATTGGACCAACTTTGAAACTTCAATCGGCAAGGAATCGAAAATTGAGGTGTAATTCTTCAACTCAATATTGATCAGAAATTTGCCCCCAAACCGTTCCAACACTTCTACCAAGGTGGGTACTTGTTCGCCTTTACCCGCATCCAGGGTCTTGATTTCTTCCAAACGCATGTCGGCAACCCGGCCGCTGCCGTTGGTTGTGCGATCCAAGGTATCGTCATGAATCACGACCACCTGCTGATCGGCGGTGAGCATCACATCCAGCTCAATCCCATCCGCCTGAAGGTCCTGGGCCAGTTGGAAAGCCGCCAGCGTGTTTTCAGGCGCCTGCGCGCTCGCGCCGCGGTGTGCAAAGATCTTTGTCTGCATAAGTTCCTTCTCCTCTTTATGCCCATCATTATAGCACGCCGGCCTTCGTCTGTAAGCCCCTGGGACCTTGGGGATGTGCTCAGTATCGCATTCCCCCTGATGAAAACAGTTTTCGAAGAAACCCCTGAGCCACCGGGCATTGATTGGATTGAAACATCAAAAATTATCAAAACCTATCCTGTGAAACTCAAACCAGGCATTTAATGAGTTCCTTGCCAATTAAATGCTTGGACAAAAAACAGGCCTATCCAGCGTAGTTCTCGCTCGGTCGCCTGACCGGCGATATCGAAACTCTTACCTTTTTGGTTCCGGCTTGTCCAGGTCAGGAACTTAATCCAGATTGATTCTGCTGTTTTCAGGACAAGCCAGTGTTCAGTCTGATGCGCCCTTTTTTAACCCCGCTGCCATCCGGCCTGGTCGGTTATAATGAGGGCACTGCGCCACAAGACTGGAGCTTAACGGATGCCGAACGCGTATGCTTACAAAGCGGAAGACCTCAAAGATTATGTTGTACGATTCTTCAGGGCTTATGATATCCCTGAAATTGATGCCCGGATCGCCGCCGATGTACTGGTATCCGCCGATCTGCGGGGGGTCAACTCCCATGGCGTGATCCGGCTGCACAGTTACTACGGTGACCGCATTCGTAAGAACCTGATCAACAAGCATTCCCCCCTAAAAATAATTTCAGAAAGCTCGGCCACCCTCACCCTGGACGGCGGCAACGGCCTCGGCCAGGTGGTCGCCTATCGGGCCATGTCCCGCTGCATTAAAAAGGCCGAACAGGCCGGTCTGGCGGTGACGACCGTTCGCAACAGCAATCACTTTGGCATCGCGGGCTATTTCGCCATGATGGCCCTGCCGGAAGACATGATCGGGATCAGCCTGACCAATTCCCGGCCCCTTGTGGCGCCGACCTACGGGCTGCGTCCCGTGATCGGTACCAATCCGATCTCTGTGGCCATCCCGGCAGGAGAGGAACGCCCTTATGTGCTCGACATGGCCACTTCGATTGTGCCCATCGGACGGATCTCGGTTTATCAAAAGGCCGGCCAGAAAATCCCCTCCGGTTGGGGGATTGACGCCCAGGGAGCCCTGACCCGCGATCCCTCGGATGTGCTCCAAGGCGGCGCGCTCCTGCCCCTCGGCGGGCCAGCTGAGCTGCGCGGCTACAAAGGTTATGGGCTGTCACTCCTGGTGGACTTGCTTTCAGGCGTGCTGGCAGGGGCGGCCTTCGGAGAGGATGTGGGTCACCCCAACCACCCAGACCGGGCGGATGTCGGCCATTTCTTCGCCGCCCTTAAAGTGGAGAACTTCAGGTCCATCGAAGGGTTCAAGGCAGATATGGACAGCTACATCCGGGCCCTTAAAACCACCCCCAAATTACCCGGCCAGGATCGGATTTTTATCCACGGGGAAAAAGAATTCGAACTGGCTGAGAAATACAGCCAAGAAGGGGTGCCTTTAATGATGGAAGTAGTCGAAGCCCTGCAAAACGCGGGAGAGGCAGCAGGGGTGCCCTTTGACTTAAAGCCGATAGGATAGGCTATCTGAGGATCAGGGCTTTATGCCAGGAATGATTCGGGGAACTTCCGCCTGGTAGCGTTCGTATTCTTCCCCATAAATTTTGACCATTTTTTGTTCTTCCGGGATTGTTCCAATCACGAAATACAGCGTGCTGGCGGCAAAGAAGGCCAGGAGCAAATCAGTGACGATGGGAAATAACCAAAAAATGATCAGGCTGAAAAAGTACATGGGATGCCGGACAACCCTGTAGATCCCCCCTCTGACCAGTGAATTTCTTTTCTCAACTTGCGGATCACTGAGTTGTTTTATGCCCGCAAAGGCCAAAACATCCGTGTGAAAGATGGTGATCAGCAGGCCAACCAAGGCCAGGAATTGCAACCCTAGGGTCAGATAACGCCAGGGGGCCGGAATCACCCACAACAGGCGAGCAGGCAGTAAAGCGATCATCGCCAATATTGGCAGCAGGGTCATGACAGCAAGCCCCACAAAGATCAAGCGGTAGTAACGGTCCACCCGCTGACCAAAGGTTTTTCGAGCCAGCTCCTTCGTGGAAAAAGCCGCCATCCAGGAGTGCAACACGCCCCAGGCTCCCATGGCAATAAAAACAGCGCTTGGAAACAACATTTTATTCCTTTTCTGACGCTCATCTAATCACATCAGACCTTATCATACCCTGGAATAGGGCCGTTAAACTCGCCCGGAAGGTCAATTACGCCGACTCGTCAGACAGAAGATCAGTCATCCACGATCCCCAATGAACCAGAGCCAAAACCCATCCGACCCTTGCATTTTAGAACGCTTGTGCTATACTAGAAGAAAGTAGAACATCCATTCTAAACAGGCAGGTGTGTGATGCGCAGAATCATCGTTGTTCCAGCAGTTTTCGTGGGTTGTTTGATCGTGGTTTGGATCGGCACCATGGCGGCGGCAAAGATGCCCTCCCAGGAGATCATGGCCCCCACCCTGACGGCCATTGCAGAAAAGACTGGCGGCAATACGCAGGAACAGCATCTCTCTACTGCAGCCAACGAAGGGGTTGAAACCAGAGCTTGTTCGCTCTCGGCCCGATTCCCGGGAGAAATCCAACAGTGGTGCAGCCTGATCGAAACCGCAGCCCAAGACACCGGGCTGCCAGCCTCTTTGATCGCTTCGGTGATGCTGCAGGAAAGCGGCGGTGATCCTGATGTGATATCCCACAGCGGCGCGGTTGGCCTGATGCAGGTTATGCCCCGCGACGGCCGGTCGGCGGAATTCATGTGCGTCAATGGGCCTTGCTTTGCCTCACGACCGACGATGGATGAACTCCAAGACCCGGCCTTCAATCTCGCCTACGGCAGCCGGATGCTGGCCGACCTGGCCGCCAAGCACGGCTCCTACCGGGAAGCCTTGTTTAAATACGGCCCCATGGACATGGGCTACCGCTATGCCGACATTGTATTGAATATTTGGGACACCCATCAATAATCCGCTCAAGTGGGTAGAATCCAGGTATGCGCAGACACCCACTGAATTCAGCCGTCCGGTTTTTGCTGGAGCTGACCGCTTTGGTCATCTTTGGCAGCTGGGGGTGGCATGCCCGCCCAGATGGGCTGCGTTATGTCCTGATGTTCGGCCTGCCCCTGGTCGCAGCTTTCATTTGGGGAACCTTCCGGGTGCCTGGCGATCCCGGTAAAGCTGCAATTGCCATCCCGGGTGTTTTGCGGCTGTGCATCGAGCTCCTGGTTTTTGGTGCAGCATTCCTGGCTTTAGGTGACCTTGGCCGGGAGATGATCAAGTGGATTTTTGGCGCTTTGGTTCTGCTTCACTACGCAGCGTCCTACGATCGGATCCGCTGGCTCTTGAAAAAAAAGTGATCCCCCTTCTTCTTTACACGCCGCCTTCTGGCGGGTTCAACCGAAAATCATAAATCCCTTCCCGGTATTCCCATTTGCGGCCGCAGACCTCACATTGCAGCGGTCGCCCCTCTCCCGCCAGCGGCGCATGACAAACCGGACAAGCAAATAGGGCCTCTTTTTGCGCAGCCAGGCCACCATCCGGCGCACGGCAGCGGGTGAACACGCTGGGGCTGACCTGTATGAAAGCTCCCGACCACTGCAGCAATCCATCTAAACCGGCCAGCCATCCAGCCGGAAGGCGTTGTTTGAGCGCGTCCCATCGGAAGTGTGAAACCGTGAGCTGCTTCTCGATACTGAAACCAGCCTGGCGCAGGCAGGCACGCACCGACTTAGGGTGGAAGTCGAAGTTCAATTCGGCAAATTCAATCGGCTCGCGAGTATAGGGGCTCCAGGATTGCTTTCCAAGCAGGTACCGCAGCATGGCTTTCAAATTGCGCTTATTGGCAAACTCCAGGATAAAAACACCTTCGGGCGCCATCACCCTGGCAACCTGATCCAGCGCCAGCTGCGGATCGGCCATATGATGCAGGGTGCGGATCATTGTGGCGCCGTCAAACACGCCTGGGACAAAAGGCAGGTGGTAGATATCGGCGGCAATGAATAAATAATCATCGGATGCCCCCAAACGATCTCGAGCCTGCTCCAGCTGCGTCCGGGAGTAATCCAACAAGGCTGCCCGTTTGAAATTCTGATAGCGGGGGGTATTGCGCCCAGCGCCGGCACCCAATTCCAGCATAAAATCCCCACACTTGGGGAGCAGCCGTTGTAAAGCGATGGCCTCAGCGGCATCTTCATAGGCGCGCCCGCCCTCCTCCCAAAAGCGCTGTTGGTAGTCGGAGCCTTCGTAACTGCAAACGGGGGGTGTTGGGTCGCTCATGGTGTGTGTTATATCATTAAAACAGCCAATGGACAATTTAACATCAGCAATAAACAAAGCGCCCGGGCAGGATTCCCGACGGCACCCGGAGATACCTCCTTACCGCTGCTTCCTT